>CAZMUW010000066.1:0-7532 GCA_964569645.1 uncultured Desulfobacteraceae bacterium
GCGATAAAGATAAGTATCTTCATGTCTATCTTTAACGCCCATATCAACAGGATCCCCATAAGGGGTAAAATAGCCCAACTATCCTATCACCCGGGCAAATTCTTTTTAGCCAATAGAGATAAGGCCTCGCTCTACAATGAGCATAATATTGTAGCCTTAGAAACATATAATAGGAAAAAGATTGTCTTTGTTCAGATCGCCGGTCTCATTGCCAGGAGGATCTCCTGTTGGGTTAGCAAAGGAGATTATGTAGAAACTGGTCAGAGATTTGGCCTAATCAGGTTTGGCTCACGGCTTGAAGTCTATCTTCCACCTGATAGCACACTCATTGTTGAAAAAGGGGAAAAAGTCAAGGCTGGTCAAACAGTTATAGGATATCTTAGTGAGAGTGAAAACAAGAAATAGATCAAAAAAGAGGAATAAAAAGGGGATATACATCCTTCCTAATCTATTTACCTCCTTCAGCCTATTTGGTGGATTCTATGCCATTATTGCTGCTATCCAAGGCAGATACGATGCTGCAGCCATTGCCATCCTTATCTCTTCTATATTCGATGGATTGGATGGAAAAATTGCCCGCTTTACCAATACAACCAGTCTATTCGGTGCCGAGTATGATTCTCTATCAGATGTGGTAGCCTTTGGTGTTGCTCCTGGATTACTGGCCTTTGAGTGGTCCCTGGAACCATTTGGAAGATTTGGCTGGCTTGCCGTCTTTCTCTACATTATCTGCGGTGCCTTGAGGCTTGCCAGGTTCAATATTCAAAAAAATCTCGAATCTCGCCACTTTCAGGGATTACCTATCCCTGGGGCAGCTATCTTTATTGCCACCCTCGTTCTTTTTATAAATTCCTTGGGTGGCATTACTGAAAACAAACATACTATTATTATTAGCACCATTTATCTCCTATCATTTCTTATGGTTAGCACAATCGATTATCTTAGCTTTAAAGAGCTTGAGCTTTTCAAGAAAAAACCCTTCAATGTACTGGTAGCCACTGTCCTCATATTTATTATTGTGGCTTATAAACCAGCCTTGATGTTGTTCCTTTTCTCTACTATATATGTTATCTCAGGTCCTGTAATAGCGCTCTATCATCTCACTCGTAGACATGCAAAGACAGCTAACCCTATAATCAATTCCTCTACCAGGAAAAGAGAAAAGAGTTTAAAAAATGAATTATGAAAACTTATCCCTTGAAACACCACTAATGGAAAGGGACTGTGGATACAAAGTTCCGGGCTTGCACTTTAATTTGGCAACCGTTAGTTATTACTCGGATAACTAATAACGGATAACGGATAACGCACATACTATGAGAATAACCGGCGGTATGATCAGGGGCCGCCGGCTGGCAAAGATTAAAGGACCTAATATCCGGCCTACCTCAGATATGGTTAGGGATTCTATTTTCAACATCCTGGGTCAGACACAGACTGGTCTTAAGATACTGGATCTATTTGCTGGCACGGGTAGCTTGGGGATCGAATCACTGAGCAGGGGGGCCAAAAAGGCTGTGTTTATCGATAGATCAAGTAGGGCACTTGCCATAATCAAAAAGAACCTTACCATTTGCGGGTATGAGGCGCTTTCAATGATTAAAAGAGAGGAATTGCCGAACGGTTTGGCCCATATCCAGGATCTGGGATGTGGTCAATTCGACTTGGTCTTTGTTGATCCTCCCTATGGAAAGGGATATATTGAGCCTACCATTTATAAACTAATAGAGAGGGATCTATTGGCCAAAGACAGCAGGGTAGTTGTAGAATCATCCACAGAAGCCAACGATCCACTCCCTTCTGAGATTCATAACCTTCAGCTTAAGCTGACCAGGTCTTATGGATCAACATTGATAAGACTTTACTCCAATCATGAGGAAAGATGAAATGGGGAAAATGGTCATTTATCCCGGCTCTTTTGATCCTATAACCAACGGCCATCTCAGTATTTTAAGAAGGGCACTTACCATATTTGATTCCATTACCATTGCCGTTGCCTCCAATCCTACGAAAAAGACCCTTTTTACTTTGGAGGAGAGGATGGAGATGATCCGGAAATCAATTAAAAACGATGATAAGGTTTTTGTCGACTCCTTTAGTGGTCTGCTTGTTGATTATGTGGTGAGCAAAAAAACCAATATAATTCTAAGGGGAGTAAGGGCCCTCTCAGACTTTGAATATGAATTTCAGATGTCATTAATGAACAGGAAGTTAAACAGAAATATTCAAACGATCTTCCTGATGACTGACTACAAATGGCTCTATACCAGTTCTACTATAATAAAAGAGGCGGCTAGTTTTGGGGGAGCCATTAAGGGTCTTGTCCCTGACCTCGTCTGCCAGAAACTGAAGGAAAAGTTTGGTTACCAATAATAAACCATAAAAATAAGGAGGAACGATACATGGCCTTAACTAAAGAAAAGATTGTAGATAGTATTTACAACCAGGTGGGTCTAAGCAAAAACCAATCGAGAAGGGTTGCAGGGAGTCTATTAGAAATCATCAAGCAAACCCTTGAAAAAGGAGAAAGTCTCCTTATAAGCGGCTTTGGAAAGTTTGTTGTCAAAGATAAGGCAGCTCGAAGGGGGAGAAATCCTCAAACCAAAGAAGACCTAAATCTAAGAGCCAGGAAAGTTGTTTCCTTTAGGACCTCTGGTGTTCTCCGGGGAAAAATCAATCATAAGGGCTAAAGTGCTACGATAAAGGCGAAGCTTCCCTGTATTATTATTCAACTGCTCAGGGCAATGGATAAGGCAGTTGTCAGCCTTATCACGTCTTGACTTGAATCTCTTAACCTGCTGGCTAATAGCTCTGCTATCCTTTTCAATATCTTAATACCCATCTGAGGCCTCTTTTCTATTAGATCAAGTAAATCTCCCCTTTTTATCTCTAAAAGGATGCAGTCCGTGGTAGTCACCACTGAGGCCGATCTATTTTCCCGATCAATCATAGCTATTTCTCCAAAAACGACAATGTCTTCTGCCTTAAACCTCTTTAATGTCTTCTCTCCTTTTGTGAAATTACCCTCTCCCGCCTTCATAGTAAGTGTCTTTGAGACCTCAACATCCCCGTCAGCAACTATATACATACTGTCGCCCAGGATGGTAAAAACATTCCTTCTCTTTAGGGACCTATATACCTTCCTGATTTGATTATCAACCTTCACCAAGTGCCTAAAGTTATAAAGTTATAAGTGCCCGATCAACAATTCTTCCACTCAGGGCTCCTCTTCTCCAGGAACGCCTTCAATCCCTCCTGAGCATCGGCTGTTCTCATCAATTCATTTAGATATATATCTTCAATAATCTTCAGGGAGGGCTCAAGGTCATCTATCAGGCCGGCCTTGATCGTCTTCTTGGCAAGCCTTAGAATCTCAGCACTAAGAGATAGATAGGGTTTCACGAACTCTTGAGTCTCCCTGGATAAATCATCCTTTGCAACTACCTTGTTTATCAGGCCCATGCCCATCGCCTCCTGTGCAGAGATAATCCGCCCTGAAAGAATCAAATCCATAGCCGCCTTTCTTCCAATAATCCTGGGCATTATCTGGGCAGCAATTGGCGGCAGCACTCCCACCTGGATCTCCGGCTGGCCGAATTTGGCTGTATCATCCGCAATTGCCAGGTCACAGAAGATTGCGAGCTCACACCCACCACCCAGGCAGGATCCATAAACAGACGATACCGTAACAGCACCTAATCTCTCCATCAATCGAAACATGCCATGGAAGCTCTCAATCATCTTTGGCACCAGATCACCCATATGCTCTGCCACATCCACACCGGCTGAAAAGCACTTCCCGTTTGCATTAAAGAGAACTACCTTGAGATCCCTATTTTCTATCCAATCATTGAGCGTATCATTTATTTCATTCATCATTTCAATGTTTAGAATATTCACAGGAGGTCTATTCAAGGTAATCGTACCGAGTCCCCCTTCAATTTGGGCATTAATATATTTCATCCTTTTCTCCTTTCTAACTTAAACATCTCGAAAACTCTATCTCTCTTATTGCACAAGCCACTGACTTCCCTTATAACTAAAATAACAAGAGAGATCAACTGCCTATTCAGATAGAAAAAATCCAGAAGTCAGCTTCTGGATTTTTTCTATTATTATTTGTCTATCTTCTGATTTATTCCTGGGGCTTTCCGAGCACTTCCGCAAACATATCCATATCCCAGGTTTTCATATCCGCGATGTTCTGCCGGAATTTGATAAAGTCGATGGTGTCTTTACCAGTGATCTTCTTGGTGTTGAAGGCCCCGAATCCCAGGAAGGCCTCACCGCTCATATTAGCAGCCAGCCAGTGCCTGTTGTAGTTCTTGGAGTAGTCCCAGAAGAACTTCTTTTTGGCGCGAACACTGTCAATGGACTTGATCAGGCATGCAGGGAAAAGGTTGGCAAAGGTCCACACAATCTTGTCAACCTCTCCGTCCAGCAGCTCAAAGTCCGAGTTGGCTTGATGCTCCTTGACAAAAGCTCTCGCCTCTTTGCCCTCGTCCCCCGTCTTGAACTCACCATAGACAATCTCTCCATCCTCGACGTATCGGTCGGTGATGACCATGGGGTTTCGGACCCATTTCCCGTCCACCTTCAGAACCGGTACGCATTTGCTGATGAGGGTTTTCATCTTCATCTTATAGGCAGACCACATCTCGCAGGAGATGCAGTTCCACATTGCATCCTCCATGCCGAGAAACCATGGGAGAAAGTCGGATGAGCCGCCGTCAGGGGCAGAACCATGCCTGGGGCCAGCCTGTCCAAAAATGGCCAGGTCAGAGGAAATGGCAAGATCGCAGGCCATTCCGATCTCCTGGCCGCCTGCCACCCTCATGCCGTTGACCCGGCAAATGACGGGCTTTTTGCATGCGAGGATGGAATCCACCATGTGGTTAAAGAGCTCCATGTACTGGCCGTATTCATCCGGTCTCATGCTGTAGAATTCACTGTATTCCTTGGTGTTGCCTCCGGTACAAAATGCAAATGGGCCGGTGCCTGTAAAGACGACAGCCACAACACTTCTGTCCAGCGAGGCATTTTCAAAGCCGGCGATCACTCCCTTGACCATCTCTGTGGTGTAAGAGTTGTACTGCTTGGGGTTGTTTAAGCGAATCCAGGACACAAAAAGCCCATCCGTCACATTCCCGTCAGGGCCCGTAAGGGGGCGCTTTTCGTGAACCACGCATGGGGCTTCCGTACCCCAGTGAACATCGGTATGTAGTAAATGATCTTTCTTTTCGTTGTCTCTCGGCATCCACTCTAAAGCCATAATTAATCCTCCTTCTTTATGTTTATGATTTACTATTTCTCTTCTGGCCTAAAAATCAGGTGTCAAGACTATCCTTCTGGCAGGGGAGCCTGCCTTATGGACCTCCTCAAATGTCTCCACAATGCTACTCATCGGCCTTGTTTCCACGAATGGTTCTATGTTAATCTTCTTATCCAATACCATATCAAGCACTATGGGATAATACTCCGGCAAACAGCCCCATGTTCCAATAATGTCGGCGTCAAATGCCATGAGCCTACCAATAGCATACTCCACCTTCTGCATACCAAATCCTACGACAATCAGTTTTCCGGTAAAGCCGAGTAAGCTCAGTGCCATCTCCTGCCCAGCCTTTACCCCTGTTATCTCAAATATCTTCCAGCCATAATTCGGCAACCCTTGTTCCTTGGAGAGACCCCTAAACTCTTTCACAACATCCTTGACCTCTTTGTCAGCCGAGCTGATAACAAAATCAGCGCCATAGGAGAGGGCCCTTTTGAGCTTTTCAGGGTTTCTTGCAATACCAATGACGGTTTTTGAACCGAGAGCCTTTGCTACTTGCCCCATATACTGACCGACACCACCTGTAATGCCTATTACTACTACATTATCTCCTGGCTGAAGGTCTGCCCTCTTGGCGGCCTGATAAGGTGTGGTTGCGGCGTCAGCCACCACCGCCAGGTGTGATAAGGGAATCTCTCCCCTGTTTTTAACCGCACAGAGATCCACGCCCGGTACTGGAATATGGCTTGAGAAACCACCATAGAGCCCAAGGCTGTTACCCGGCATGAGCTGGTTAAGACATCTATTGCCCCTCCCTGTCTTACAGAGCATACACTGACGGCAGGGCATAACCGCAGGGATAATTACCTCTTTCCCTATCCAGTTATCAGCCCCAGCCACTACGGTCCCTGCAATCTCATGGCCTAAGGTTAGAGGGGGCTTCGAAACAGTAGGGACACCATCGTAAAAATATCCCAGGTCAGTGTGGCAAACCCCGCATCCTGCTACCTCCACCAAAACCTCGCTGGGCTTTAGCTCAGGCACAGGTATAGCAGTCCTTTCCAGTTTGCCCGGAATTACCTCCCCTGTTTCCTTGTTCCTTGATGTTGGTTGAACCATCTGCCATGTCTGGATCTTATCCGGTACTTCTGCCATATTAATCCTCCTTCTTTTATATTCTCGTTACTGATTACTCATTATTGGTGTTAACTTTAGGCATTTATAACTTTAGGCACTTTAGGCACTTTTCCAGTTAGATCATCCCATAACCCCCATCAACACACAGGAGCTGACCGGTAATATAGTTACTTTCATCCGAGCCCAAAAAGACAAATGCCGGGGAGATGTCATCCGGCTCGGCAAAGCGTCTTAGCAATATCCTGTTCATATATATCTCTCGTAGCTTTTCATCTGTTCGTATCTTCTCGGTCATATCCGTAGCCACAATACCCAGGGAAATAATGTTTACACATATATTGTACCGTGCCAGCTCTCTCGCCGCTGATTTGGTGAAACTTATGAGTCCTCCCTTGGCAGCGCTGTAGTTTATCTGGCCTACTGTGCCCACTATGCCTGCTACTGAGGTTACATTGATGATCTTCCCTCTCTTTGCCTCAGTCATGTGTCTTGCTGCAAACTGTGAACAGAGAAAGGCACCTTTTAGGTGAATATCTACCACCTGGTCCCATTGGTCCTCACTCATCTTTACCAACATGGCTGGCTTGCTAAAGCCCGCATTATTGACTAGAATGTTTAATTGACCAAATTCCTCAATTCCCTTTTCAACCAATGCTTCAGCCTCAGCCGCCTTAGCCACATCAGCCTTAAAAGCAATGGCCCTGCTCCCCATTTCCTGGATTGCTGCAACCACCTCCTCAGCCGCATTCTTATTAGAAGCATAATTTACAACAATATTTGCGCCCTCCCTGGCATAGGCCAATGCAACAGCCCTTCCAACACCCCTGCTGCTCCCGGTTATCAAGGCTACCTTCCCCTTGAGTCTCACATTTTCCTCCCTCTTTTATTGAAGATCTTATAGCTACATTATAACTACATCATAGTTACTAAGGTTGTCAATCAAAAAAGCCAGCTATAAGAAATCCAATTTTTTTCTCACCAACACCCCAAAAATTCTCTGTGAAAAACCATCCCGCCCGCAGTCCGCAGTCGGGACTCCTCGCAATGACATCACGAAAACTCATCCCGTCATAAGGCCAAATTTTGTAATTGTTGATCTCGGGTGCAGGAATCCACCCCA
>CAZMUW010000067.1:0-7514 GCA_964569645.1 uncultured Desulfobacteraceae bacterium
ACGGGCATCCCCGACAGTATAGTCGGGACAGGCTCCACCGTAAACCAGAAACGTTACCATAATTGCGAACTATTACACTTAACGGGAAAGTACATTACTATCTTCAATTCATTTAAGACAGCGATTCTTTTGGGTGCTTTAACAGGTCTTATCCTTATAATAGGCCAGTTATTCGGAGGCCAGCAAGGACTTGTCATAGCCTTTATATTTGCCGTGATAATGAACGGGGGTAGCTACTGGTTTTCAGATAAAATCGTTCTCTCTCTTTATAGGGCAAGAGAATTGAAATATGAGGATGCACCAGATCTACACAGGATTGTAGAAAGGTTGTCACAGCAAGCAGAAATCCCCAAACCCAGAATCTATCTGATCCCTTCTCAAAACCCGAATGCCTTTGCTACCGGGAGAAACCCAGATCATGCTGTTGTAGCAGTGACTGAAGGTATATTGAGGTTGCTCAATCAAGATGAGCTTCAAGGGGTATTATCCCATGAATTGGCCCATGTAAAAAACAGGGACATATTAATCGGATCCATCGCAGCTACCCTGGCAGGGGTAATCATGGTGCTTGCCAGTATGGCCAGATGGGCTGCCCTGTTTGGAGGATTCGGAAGGGATGATGAGGAAGGCGGCGGTGGTATAGTGGGCCTGATAGCCATGGCCATCCTGGCCCCTATTGCTGCAATGCTCATACAGTTTGCTATTTCACGATCCAGGGAATATCTGGCAGACGAGACAGGCGCCCGGGTATCAAAAAACTCACAGGGACTGGCCAGTGCACTTGAAAAATTGAGCCTGGCCTCAAAGAGGATTCCACTGGAGGCCTCTCCTGCCACGGCTCAGGCCACAGCACATATGTTCATTGTGAATCCCTTCTCCGGGAAATCTCTTATGGGTCTATTCAGTACACATCCTTCAAGCGAGGATAGGATCAGAAGGCTCAGGGCTATGGCAGGATACCGAACTTAAGGGCTTCGCCCCAATTGGAGTATTGGCGCAATGGAATACTGGAGTGATGGGTTTAATTGAATGACTATTGAATATTGACTATTGACAATTGTGAATTTCCAATATCAATATTCAATCGACAATTATCAATATTCAATTTTTACGAGACATAAAATTATATCAACAGATACTTTTTCCTTACCTCCTCATTCTCTTTTAGTTCCTCAACACTTCCCTGGTACCTGATCCTACCGTCATCAATTATGTAACCATAGTCGCTCAGTCTCAGGGTAGTCTTCACGTTCTGCTCAGCTAAAAGAACTGTTAACCCGGTTTCTTTCAACGTTGTTATCTGATCCTCCAAGGTCTTTACCAATGTAGGTGCCAGCCCTTCAGTAGGCTCATCCAAAAGCAGGAGCTCGGGGTTGCACATCAGGGCCCTGGCAATAGCCAACATCTTTTGCTCACCTCCGCTGAGGCACCCACCCCTTCGTAAGGCTATACTCTTCAGGGCTGGAAAAAGCTCATAGACCCTTTCCTTATCCCATCTCTCACCGTCTTCCACCTTTCTCTCAGCTATCTCCAGATTGTCCTCGACCGTGAGGTCCGCGAAGATCCTTCTTTCATCCGGGACATAGCTGATACCCTTTCGAACAAGCACATAGGGTTGTTTGCCGGCAATCTCCTCTTCCTTAAACCTGATACTCCCTCGCTTGGGCGGCGTTAACCCTATGATACTCTTCAGGGTTGTGCTCTTTCCAGCGCCATTTCTGCCAAGAAGACAAACCACCTTTCCCGACTCAATGCTGAGCGAAACCCCGAAGAGGATATGGCTCAACCCATAAAAGGTGTGGATTTCCTCAACCTCAAGCATTAGTCACCTCCCAAATAAGCCTTCAAGACTTCCTCGTTTTGTCTCACCTCTTCCGGGCTTCCCTGGATAAGGGTGCGCCCCTGGTGCATAACCATGATACTCTGGGCAATGCCAAATACAACATCCATATCATGCTCGCAGAATAAGACGGTTAATCCTCGTGTGTCAGCCAGCCGCTTGATGAGATCCATACTGGCACTTGTCTCCTCAGGAGACATGCCAGCCGTAGGCTCATCCAGAATCAACAGCATTGGCTCATTACCTAAGGCGATAGCTATCTCCAAAATCCTCTGGTCACCATGGGATAGTAATCCGGCTATTCTAAGAGCCTTATCTAAAAGACCCACGCTCTCCAAGATGTTATTTGTTTCCTCCACAGCCATGTTCTTGGCCGGATGGAAAAGCCTATTGCTCCTTCTTTGCTGAGAAAGCACAGCGACCTGGACGTTCCCGAAAACAGTGAGCCGGTGAAAGATATTAACGATTTGAAATGACCTCGCAATCCCCTTCTTGCAGATCTGGTAAGGAGGCAATTTAGTGATATCTTCCTCCATAAAGATTACCTTCCCCTTGTCCGGCTTTAGCTGGCCGGTGATAAGATTAAATAAGGTGGTCTTTCCAGCCCCGTTAGGGCCAATCACCGCCACAAGCTCACCCTTACCAACGGTAAGGTTAGCCTCATTTACCGCCATGAATTCCCCAAATGATTTATCTATACCCTCTATCCTGAGCATCTATATGCTGCTCCTTTCTTCTACTTTGGAAGCCTGAGGGCCAAATTTTTCCAAGAGATATCCCATTACCCCCTCTGGCAGAAAGAAAATAATCAATATCAGGATAACCCCTAAAATCAAGGTCCAGTATTCGGTGTAAATGCCAACAAAGGTTCTGAGGGCCACTGTTATTGCAGCCCCCAACATTGGCCCGGCAAATGTAAACCATCCCCCCAGAAGGCACATGATAAAGATCTCAAGAGAGAGAACCCAGAACAATAAATCAGGATGGACAAACTTTTCCAGCACAACAAAAAGAACGCCTGCAATTCCGGCAAAAAAGGTTGCTATTCCTATAGCACCAAGCTGGTGGCGTCTGACATTGATGCCTACTGCCTCACACCTCTGCGGATTGTCCCTTATAGCCTGAAGGGTGGTCCCGAAGGGAGATTTAAAAACCAGGTACATACCTATCAAACAGATTACCAGTATAACGAGGATGAAATAATAGGAACCTTTCAATGAGCTAAGAATTGATGGCATTGAAATGCCATAGATTCCATCATCGCCTCCTGTAAAGCTATACCACCGGAAAATTATAGCCCAGATCAGGGAACCCAGGGAAATCTGGAGCATGCCAAAATACAACCTGGTTAGCCTCACACAAAACCAGCCGATGAGCAGGCCTACAACTGCTGCCACTATAGGTCCGGCAGCAAAGCCAACCCACATAGGCAGTGAGGTCTTGGCCAAGATCAGGGCAAAGGCATAGGCACCTACTCCATAAAAGGCAGCATGATGAAATTGAAACATCCCGCCGTGGCCTACTACCATGTTAAGACTCATAGCCAATAGGCCTATCACAAACATTAATGCAATTATATAGGTGTAGAATCGAGGAATTATTGGCGGCAAGATAAGCAAGACCATAAAGATAGCTATGAGAGGCCAAAGGGATTTCCAATTACTTATTCTCGTGAACAAGGTCGCGCTCCTTTTTACCCTGTTAGAAAGAAGGTTTTTCCATATGCGGCGGGCTGAAAAATCCAATCAGTTTAAGCGAGGTTTAAAGCATCATCTAAACCTTCTAACAGGGTTTACCAAACAGATTTCAGCATACCGGTAGGCCGCCAAATCAAAATAATCACCACCGCAGCATATGGAAAAACTATAGCGAATTGGGGCCAGAACAATATACCAAAGGATTGTGTCAGTCCAAAGATAAGAGAGCCAACCAGGGCACCCCACATGTTACCCAACCCACCAATAGTAACGATGAGGAAGGCCTCAATGATTATGGTGTGATCCATCCCCAGGGTAATGCTCACCGTAGGTGCTACCAAAGCTCCCCCCAGCCCGGCAAGATAACAGCCAATCACGAATGCAGTGGCGAATACCCAGCTTACATTTATACCTACCGCACCTACCATCTCTCTATCAACTGCCGCTGCCCGGGCAATTTTTCCTATCCTGGTTTTATTCGTAAAAACCCACAGACTGATGGCCACTATGGGGCCAATGATAAGAAGAAATAGGTTGTAACGTGGGAAAGATGAGCCAAATATCGAAATTGAGCCCCTGAGGAAAGGAGGTGCCATGATCGACCTATATTCGGCACCCCAGGTTAGCTTTACCAAGTCCCCAAAGATAAGCATTAAGGCAAAGGTAAATAAGAGGAGCATCAGGTGCTCTCTCTCATAAAGATGGCAAAACAGGGCCCTTTCTACTATCAAGCTTACCAGGGCTACTACCAGGGGTGCCAGGATTAAAGCCAACCAAAAACCAGTGGAGCTACCGCCAAATAGGCTTAAGATGCTATAAGCCGAGAATGCGCCTATCATGTAGAGGGATCCGTGTGCAATATTGGGAACCCTGAGTACTCCGAGAATAAAGCTTAGCCCAGAACATACGATAAACAGGATCATTGCCCTGCTAAGCCCGACCAGGAGTTGTGAACCTAATGCAGCAAAGGTGAATATGTGCCCACTATCCATTGTGTCCGCTTTCTTCTACAAAAAAGGGGCCAGATAACTGGCCCCTTTATATTATTTTCCGCGTGCCTTCTCAATCTCCTCGCATGTTGGCATTACCTCCTTGCCAGGCAGGGTCACTATATCGGTAGAGATAATAAAATCGTATTCAGGCACCTTCTTGGTAATCCCCAGATACATCGGGAGCACAGCCTGATGGTCGCAGGCCCTCATCTCTATCATCCCGGCAGGGCTATCTATCTTTAGTCCCTCTAAGGCATCAATGAATCGCTCCTTGTCTAAGACACCTGCTTTCTTGAATGCCTCGGCTATGAAATGGGCGGTGATATAACCATGAAAAGCCGGAAAACCAGGGGGAGTTCCATAGGCATCCTTAAAGGCATTGACAAAGGCCCTATTGGCTGGGGTATCTGGGTAATAAAAGTGGTAGTCCATTGTGCCCATCACACCCTCAGGGGCCTCAGGACCCAAGGGCTTAAGAACAGCATGATCAGTGGCGGTGTGAATCCAGATGGGAACCTTCTCAGACATGCCGGTCGCCTTGACCGCCTTCATGATATTGGTCATACTGGCGCCACCAGTGCAAAAGATAACGGCATCAGGTTTAGCTGTCAGAATTGCCGTGATATAGGGGACAAGGTCAGGCTCACCGACCTTCCACCACGATTGCCCGATCATCTCTACCTCTGGCTTTAATTCCTTTAGATTGCGCCAGGCAGCGTTGGCTATGGCATGCCCATACTCGTAATCATCCCCTGCAATCCAGTATTTGATGAACGGCTTTTTGGCAAGGGCAACTCCCCCGGCTTTGCCTGCCATATGAGTATTTTCACCGGTAGAGAAGACATACCTATGTCCCTTTTCCCCAGTTATCCTCTCGCTCTTCGAAATCCACACGATAAATGGCACCTTCTCACCTTTGACATAATCGGATACAGCCATAGCAACACCACTGCTAATAGTGCCAACAAGAATATCCACATTCTCCCTCATAACCAGCTCTTTGGCCATGCTGAGGCCAATATTAACCTTGAATTTTGTGTCCCTGGTAGTGAACTCTATCTTTGTACCAAGTACACCTTCTTTATTAATCTCATTCAGGGCCAATTTGAAGCCATTCAGGGCATCCTTCCCATAAACTGCCGGCGGACCACTGTAACAATCTATTATCCCCACCTTTATAGGTGGTACAACTTTAGGTGGTCTTGTGACATAGTAAATAACTACAGCCGCTATGACCACAAGTACTACTATTATGATACCCCACATAGATTTTCGTTTCATTTTAGCTAACCTCCATGTTGATTTACATGTTTACTTTCCCTAAAACTTCCTCCATTTACTACTTCCGACCCTATCATGCCCCTTTCCGATTTAACAAAATGATCTTGCAGGCTAGTTTTTTCATAATAAACCCCCCTCTTTTAATGTTAAAGATTAAGAACCTACCTTCCTATACCTACACGAATATTTAGGACTCTTCAATATAATTCCTCTACCATAATTCTTATTAAAGTCAATATCAAAGTTGGGGGGCCATTTTTTTCCCTTGACACACAAATACTTTTCTGCCTATATTCCCACCTGCCAAAAGGGAATTCTTACTATTGTCAATATTGGAGGAAAGGATGAGAAGGTTTTGCCTTTTTTTTCTTCTTTTTTGTTTAGTGTCTGCTGCGAGCCTTGCCAGAGGCGAGACCAAAGCCCATTTCACCATACCCCAGGGGGCATTTGTGATCGTCTCTGAGTGGTCACTCGATGGCGACATCCCTAAAGGATTCGAAAAGGAGGTCAAGGTCGGACGGCCTCAGGTAGAGCTGAAGGATGGTTCCATCAAGCTTTTGAGTAAAGGATCTTCCTATGGCTTCAAGAAGGATTTAAAATTATCCATAAAGGATTACCCATACGTGCACTGGTCTTGGCAAGCACGCACGTTGCCCAAAGGGGGTGACTTTCGCAAAAGGGAAACGGACGATCAAGCCGGTCAACTCTATCTACTTTTCCCTCGTTTCCCTGTCAAGCTGAATACCAGAATACTGGGTTACCTCTGGGAAAACGAGACACCTAAAGGTACAAGTGGAACCAGTACCGCCTGGTCAAAGCTCAAATGTCTTGTCCTTAGAGATAAGACTAATTCCTTGGGAGCCTGGTACAAAGAGTCCAGAAACGTTTATGAGGATTATAAGAGACTATTCAAAGAAGAGCCTCCCGATTTAGGAAGTGTCACTTTATATATAAATTCCCAGCATACAGCTTCAGAGGCAAAAATCCTTTATGGCCCCATATATTTCACACGTGAGCCATAACCATTTTCAAGGGCATCAAAGGTCATGTCATCTGGGTTTGCAATTTTTTTTTCAACTATCATCGACCATACCTTCCTTGTCTGATCCAGGGGTGGAATAGCGCTTAAGAGGCTACAGGGTCAGCAATCTAAGGCTTTTTTTCCTTTACCTTTTCAATGAGCAACCTTGCCGCCTGATCAACCTCAGTCTCGGTAGTAGGCCTGCCAAGGCTCAACCTAATAGCTCCCATCCCAACTTCTTCTCTGACACCCATGGCCTCAAGCACATAAGAGAGCTTCAAACACTGATCATGACAGGCAGCCCCTGTAGAGGCACACAGGTCAGGGATCTCTATCAGGATCTCTTCTCCTCTCATCCCTGGAAAGGATAGGTTTAGGGTATTGGGGAGCCTCCGCTCAGGATGTCCATTAAGTATGGCGTCTGGAATAGCTGAACTTATCTGATCATGTAATCTATCCCTCAGTCCCCTTAAACGAGGCATATCATCATAGAGATTACCCAAGATTAGCTCACATGCCTTGCCCAAACCTACATTGAGGATAACATTTTCTGTCCCGGACCGTAATCCCTTCTCCTGACCACCTCCATGCATAAAGGGCTCAATCTCTACCCCCTCTCTGATATAGATTGCGCCCACACCTTTTGGGGCATAGATCTTGTGGCCGGCAATGGTTAAAAAATC
>CAZMUW010000068.1:0-7306 GCA_964569645.1 uncultured Desulfobacteraceae bacterium
AGTTCAGGACGCTTTCCTTGCTCGATACCGTTCTTGACAAATTCTCTGTACCTTCGTCGAGCCTCTCCCGCCTTGCTGCTAAACAAAAGAAGCACGTCCTGCATTGTTTTCTCAGCAAGACTTATTTCGGATTGCGCCCCGGTTAAATGGCCAACATTCGTTGGATTTAACGGGGTAAAGATTTTCTTGTTGTTCCCCTTTGACGGCTCCGGGATGAGAGGGTTTTTCCTTTTTCCTAATATTGTGCTATGGCCGGTCCAAGAATACTTATCGAGTGCTTTCAGATCCTCCACCAGTCTTGCACGTAAAGGATTGAGGTGGATGTAGCGAATAAGTTCCAGGAGATACGTATCTTCTTCGCAGACGACGGATTTGTATCGGTTCTGGAAGAGGTGCCCTAAGCGTTTATGTCTTTTGTTGAAGGAGACTGCATAGCCGGTCATTCCTTGGTCAAATAGTTAAATAGTTGATAAGTTAAGTTGGCCAAGTACTATTCCGTATCTTTCCTGTTTTTTAGGTATTTGAGATACCCATTGAGGATTCGAATAGCTGTTTTGATCTCTTCTATCAGAGTTTCAGTCTGATTTTTATCAATATACTGACATTCTTCTGCCACATCCACATGGTCGATTAGCTCATAAAGTGATCCTCTCGACTGCCTACAAAACTGAATATTCTGACTCTTATTAATGGGGGACGCTGGCGCCTTGTGACCTTATTGAATAGTAATAATGGAGCAGATCATGTATATGACCCTGAAGCTCAAGCAATTTAACTGGGTAAACGGATTACACTGTTGTGAGATTTGCCTTTGGAATCCAGGCATCTATTGTCTATTAGCCACAGACCCACGCGGACATAGCTCCGCAGCCGAAAACATAGAGAAATTAGCCACTTCTCACCCTCTCACCATCTTTCTTCATTCTTCACGTGTCTTTGCCTGATTCCCTTTAAGCCCATATCCTATGTACACCATAAAGATCGAAGGTTGGATCTGCGCTGAGCAAAGGAATCTCCTCAATAATCGACTGAGCTATCAAGAGCCGATCAAAAGGATCCTTATGATGAAAAGGAAGTTCCGCAACTTTTATCGCATGTTCAAGATGAATCGGCAAAATAGTTAGTTTATTCAATAAGATTTGTTTAGTCAGAAACTCGTGAACAGGTGACGTCAGCTCCAGCTTCCCTATACTCCATTTTATACTTATTTCCCACGCAGAAACAGCACTAAATAATACCCTATTCCTTCCATCTAAGAACAACATTTCTGCTTTTTGGGTTATTTTTTGGCTGTTCTCCGTCACAAGCCACAAAAAGGAACACGTATCAAGCAACAGTTTCATGGTATATACGCTTTAAATTCATGTGGTATTTCTTTAAAATCAGATTTAATAACTATCTCACCTTTTGCTGTTCCGAGTTTTCTATTTTTCAAGCCTTCCCCTACAGGAACAATCTTGACGACAGGCTCATCATCAACAGTAATAGTAATTTCATCGCCCTCTAATGCACTGTGAATGATGGCCTTTAGGTTCTTTTCTGCTTCTTCTAGTCGAATCTGCTGTATCATAATACTGCAAGCCTCCATGTTCTTCTTATTACACTATCTATAATGGGGGACGTTGTTGACCCCAGTACCATCTGCCGGAGCTACCCCAGTACCATCTTCTGGAGCTACCCCGGTTAAATTCGCTTCGCACCACACTGTCGTGTATTTAACAGGACAGGCGGGGCGGGCGGGGCAGGCTATGTTGAATAACCCTTTCTTATCACGTGCGATTGGCTCGATTTATCGCACTTTTTCTTTTTAGTTTTCTCAATCTGTGTCTTCCAGGTTCCACAACACAAAAGTACTTGTTCATTTCGTCTTCAGTGTGATTCTCCAAAACCATGGCCAGTTCACCGTGAATCAATTCAATCTGTTTTGGCTTTCCCCGCAAGAATATTACACCGCCAGATGCTTCCTCTTCAAAAAATACCAATGTACCAAAATCTTTATCTCGAGTTACAAAAATGCGATCCATTTCTTTGGCCTTTCGAAGTAAAAGTATATCAGGAGCCCGCTCGAGACCGAGTTGTTTAACAGGAATAACATCATGATGTTCCTTTATGAGGAATTCGATTGTAAGCTGATAGACGTCTTGGTCAGTCAAAAATCGCATCAACCGACTTCTCTTATGTGAATCTCTTCTGAAGTTATGATATCAAGGGCATATCGAACGCAGACTTTGATATCGTCAATGCTTAGATCTGTGAAGTATTTGTCAACGATTTCGGCAAATGGTATCCCTTCTTCAACCAGTTCCAGCACATCTTCAACCTTTATTCTTGTGCCAGCTATGCATGGTTTGCCAAAATGCACTTTTGGGTCAAGAATTATTCTATCTTTTTCCATAACCTCATCTCCTTAATCTGAATTCCTTACTTGAAAATCTATCTTTGCACTTCTCTAATGGGGGACGTTGTTTGGTAGTTAGTTTATTTGCCTTTCTTCCTCACTTTCAAACAACTCCTTCATAGATTGAATTGGGGAACGATACCCTCCCCGTATCATCTCGCCTAACACCTTATCTGCTTCTTCAATAGAAATCATTCCCTCTTCAACGGCTAACTTAAGGGTGCCCAATGTCCCAGAAACCTCTAACCCTTGCTCTTTCGCTACTTGATGTGCCTTTTTATCATCGCTGAAAAATAACAGCCCCTGTTCCTTTGCCACAGCTATCCCCGCAGCTTCTCCATAACCAACTGAAACAAGAAGCTCTTTAAAACACTTTCTCTCCTCCTTGCTTGTGGGCGCTTCAAATACTGTCCACCCTTCTTCTGCCACCTTGTCCACTGTTTCAAGAAAACAGTATCCTTCACTGATACCCTGTAGAATTTCCTCATACACCTGAATTGGGATAACTATATTACCATAAAGCTCTTTGAGAATTCCTAACCGATCAACCCGAGATAAGTTAGACAAAACAGTGGCATTGACAACAATCATTGGATTACCTTCCTTGCTCGCTCGGCATCCTCTTGAATTTCCTTTATGCTCTCCAGCCCCTTTAAAGTAACTCCCCTCGTTCTAAGGATTTCTTTCATCTCTTCCAAAGAGATACCAGCAATATCTGCTGCCTTCCCTAATGAGACCTCCTCCTGCTTATACTTCTTTACCGCAATCTCTATCTTGTATTCAGGATGAGATCTAAGAATATGCCGAATCCCATCATCAATCACATCTTGTTCATTTCCATATAAACCCAAAGCAACTAGTTCGGTAGGTTTGATGCTATTTGCCATAATAAATTACCTCCTGAAAAAAGGGGACAAGCTACTTTTTTGTAATGGGGGACGTTGTTGACCCCAGTACCATCTTCTGGAGCTATCCCGGTTAAATTCGCTTCGCTCCACACTGTCGTGTATTTAACAGGACAGGCGGGGCGGGCGGGGCAGGCTATGTTGGATAACTTTTTCAATCTATCTTGGGTCCTAGATGCTTGATTCTGGCCTCCGGCTAGTAATGCGGGACGCTGGCGCCTTATGACTTTTACTGCAAATAGCCAAGCATTGGCGGATGATTTATCTCCCTGCTTTGTTTATTTGGAAAAGTGGGCTGCTGCTTTGAGATTTATCAGGTTACTTTGCTAATAGAATTCATCCTCTTCCAGGTCAAATGCCCTTCTGATCCCCTCCAGTGTCTTGATAGAAAATTCCTGATTTGGATTATGACATTTTACCGGGTAAAACCTATTTTTCCCTCTAAAGTCTGCATGGTAAAATACCCTATGGCTTCCTTTCCCTCTCGAAGGCAGCTCTTTAATTCCAAATCTATTCAGAATCTTCTTTACCTCCCTATATTTGTACCTCTTTTTCCTTGCCACTATGCAGCCATTAAGAGATCTACTTCCGAAACCAGCTTATCGGCATAGTCATATGCTATGTGCTTAATGGGCTTGCTTGTTGATAATTTCTGCCATTCATCTTTAGGAGCTGGTCTAAACATCTCATGAATCAGGTTATTCTCAGTGGCAAAGGTAACATATTCAAAAATCGCATCAATTATCATTTCTTCAGCTTCTTCGATGGTATTGCCCTCTGTGACCAGATCAAATTGTAAACAGTGTGCGGTATATCTATCTTCCTGCTTTTCGATTAGCACATCTAAATGGAAAAGGCCCTTTTTCGGTGCTTCTTTATATGAATATGCGGGCATTTATTCTACCTCCTAAGAGTAATGGGTAATGGGGGACGTTGGTGCCTTGTGACCTTATTCCCCTCTTTAAACATCTTGATGATCAGCCGAATTCCTTCGCCCGAAAGGTTTTTCTGTTGGCTAAAGCAGCTCCGCCTTCACTGGTCTGTGTAAGTACATATAGTCCTGCCTTCTCAGCATAGCGACTTACATCATCTTTCACAACTAATGCCCCTATCCCACCGAAAAGCCGCCGCCCGCGGAACTCCGGAAATGCTTCCTTAAATCTATTGGGGCTCGGACCAAGCCAACCTACTGATATTGCGGATAAAAGGCCTGAAATATAGCCCATTTTATCTCCTGAATTTCTGTTTTAACCGCAGATATACACGAGATTTTCACAGAGGTCTCTTCTTGTGCGTTTCTCGTGTTCATCTTGTAGTTTAAATCTTTTTGTTGAAGAATCTCTCTGCAACATCAAGGGTTCTTTGGGTGGAATCATGCAGAAACTCCGGGCACGTGCTTCCATTGCCGCTCGACACATCCAGTGCCGCAACCGCAGCTTCCAGGGCTTCAGCAAGGCCGGCCGTATTTACTGCTTTTTTTGAATACGCAAAAGGGACCGACCCGTCGGACAGCGACCGAAATTCCGGCAGGTCAAGTGTTATGCATCGCTTGCCTGCCAGGCCCGCTTCAACCAGCGCCATGGAATCCATTCCGATGAAGATATGATGCTCTCTCAGGGACGTATCCCATTCAGCAAACGGATCCGCATCCATGCCTTTGGGCAGTTTTTCCAGGGGCTGCTCTTTAGGATGCCGGCGCAGACACATCTTTACCCTTCGGCCCGGAAATGCAAAGTGCGCACTACCCATTTCTATCACATCGGCGATCTCATCAATAAGGCGCCTGCCGCCAAACTGCGTAAAAAAAATCCCTTTGAAGCTTTGGTCAGATGTGATCGGCTGAGAAACAAGCAAAACACGTATCGTATTTCCGGTACTTCCGGAATCTCTGCTTTCTGCACATATCCTTTCCAGGTACGGGTGTCCGACTACGTGAACACAGTCAGCCCCGAAACCGACATCGCGCAACTTCTGCCTGCAAAAGTCATCAATGCAGCAGATATGATCCGGAAATCAGCATGGCTCACCATCTTCAAAAAACCGGTCATAGCCCTTCCAGTGATCCATGATACCGAGGGCAGGTATTCACGCGTCACGCGCAGCTGCTATCAGGTGTGCATTGGAAGGATCACGGTAGGGTGAGCTGGTTGTACAAAAAACCCGTTCAACGTTATGCACTTTCAGGTAGATTTCCCATGTTGCAAATGAAACTGGCACGGTTTTGATCGCATCTTCCAGCTTTTGATGTGGTATATTTTCTTTGCCGAATAAAGGCTGTGAAAGCGGATGCACCAGGACAACTCTGTCAGGAGCAATGCGCTTTGCGATAAGCTCTTTTACAACAGGCAGCATGAAGCGCCCGCCGCCGACATCCTGGGAATACATAAGCAATTTCTTAGCCACAGGCACACATCCCACGATTTCCGTCTGGGCAGGCAGACTGAGACAGACAGAGATATTCTTTTATAGCTGAATCATTCAAAACGCATTGTCGCGATGTCCGATAGAAACTCTTTGATCTTATTCTCTTCTATTTCTTCGCCGACATATTCAACTTTTTCACTGTAATCGATATCATCAAAATAGCAAAGCTGCTCTCGAAACAATTTTGCATTGAAACTGTTGCCAAAAATTTCAGCGGCTCTGGATGAAATCTTTTTTAAATCATGGTAATCTTTCAAAACAAAATATAAATCGACATAGTCCTTCCATTTGGCTCGTCCACCCAAAGTATATGTCTTCATTGCAGCCAGATCCAGCAATGCAGGGATCCGTATAATACCTTCGAAATCTATCGGATGCACAACCTCATACGGAAAGTTAAAGAAGGTTATTTTTACGGAATTAACAATAACATGCAACTGATCGAATGCTTCGTACAAAACACTTTCGATAGCAAAACCGTCTTTTTCGATTCGGTTTCTAATGCTTCTTCGTTTGATATCGTCTCCGGTAAACAAGTCAAAGTCAATTGAGCGACGGTGCCCGATATGCAAAGCAATTGCCGTTCCACCCACCAAATAATAGTCTTTTGAAAAAGTTTTGATTAGCGGGAGGAGCTTTCTCTGTTCATCTGTTAAAATGTTATTGTGCATGTCTTTTAAAATACAGCTGAAAAAAATGTTTTGTTCGCTGGTGATAGTTTGATCGCTTGCCCGATATTTGTCGAAAAAAGATCTCCGCTACTGCTTTCACTCCAATTAAATCGAATAAGGTCCATACACTTTTTTCATTCCCATAATTTAGAATTGTCTCAACTAAAACATTCAAACTTATATTCTCTTTTTCCTCAGGCTTCACCCCCCAAAACAGCACCTCGTTTTCCCGGATAAATTGTTTTATATCTTTGTTCATCTCGTCTCTATGCGTAATGGGGGACGTTGTTATATTCTGACCTTATTGCAGATATTCTAACAGTTCTTTATTATTGCCAAGCAGTTTTTGTCCTCTCTCTATGCCCCAGTACGATCTTCCGGACCTACCCCAGTACCATCTTCTGGAGCTACCCCGGTTAAATTCGCTTCGCTCCACACTGTCGTGTATTTAACAGGACAGGCGGGGCGGGCGGGGCAGGCAGAGGGCACTGAGGCACAGAGAAATCATGCTGTTTGTCTGGGGGACGTGTTTGTCTGGACAATCCTATAGTCTCCTGTCAAGCAAAAAATGAAAATACCATAAAATTAAGTAGTCGGAGGTCGGAAGTCAAAAGTCAGAAGTCAGAGGTCACATAGATGATTTTTTAACTGGTCTCTTTGGAATGTTCGCCCTTTACTTTTTGCTGCTGATCCCGGATATAGTCATAGATCTTCATGATAAAGCTATTTGCCTTTTCAATATAATCAGTAACCAAATCACGATCAGGAACAGCAAAGTCAACATAATCAAATTTTTGCCTATACTCAAATGCTTTATTATACAATCTTCCCATCTCTATTGGAAAGATACCTGTTTAACGTCTCGGAAATTCTACAACTTATTGAAATTAGGTGGATTTTTTGAGGCT
>CAZMUW010000069.1:0-7242 GCA_964569645.1 uncultured Desulfobacteraceae bacterium
GACCACTTTCCACATGGGGGAGAAATGCATCCTGTTGGGCCTTATTAAAGCGATGAATCTCATCAACAAAGAGGATGGTTTGTTTTAGCTCATACCGGTAGGTCTTTTTTGCTGAGTCAATTACTTCTCTTAACTCTTTGACACCGGAAAGCACTGCCGAGAATGATTCAAAAGGACAATTACTGTATTGTGCTATCACCCTTGCAATGGTTGTTTTGCCTGAACCTGGTGGTCCCCAGAATAGTATGGAAAAAAGATTACCTGTCTCAAGCGACCTCTTTAATGCCTTTGACGGCCCGAGAATGTGATCCTGACCTAATATATCCTCAATCCTTTCCGGTCTCATCCTGGTGGCCAAAGGGCTTGTTTTAAGATCCATTATTTCAGCCTGCCCCCATCTCCATAGCATTTTCCACAAGATGTAATGTTTTATCCATGTAAAAGGGTTTGCTAATAAGGAGATCTACACCACTGTCTTTTAACCCCTCTGTATCCAGTTCTTTATCCCATTCTTTAATGAGTATTACCGGCGTTTTTTGACTGATTTTCTTGATTTTTTTTGCTACATCCAAGCCACCTATACCGGGCAAGCGGATATCAATCATAACCAGGTCAAATTTTTCCTTCCTCTTTTCAAATTTTTTTATTCCGTCAAAACCGAGTGAACAGGTAACTATTTTATGACCTTTAGCTGTCAATATCCTGGCCAGTATATCCCTGGCTATATGCTCATAGACAATAACGAGGATATTGGCCTCCCTTGCCCTCCTTTTTGCTACCTCTTTCATGAGTAATCTCGATTTTGGAGAAAGAATAGTGAATTAAAGTGCCTAAAGTTTAAAATGAGCTAAAGTTTGGTAGTAGGCGTTCACAGGTTCAGGGTTCAGAGGTTCAAGGTTTAGGGTTAGTGAAGGTTAACAAAAGAAAAGCAATCCTGAACCTTTGAACCCTGAACCCTGAACCTTCAAGCCAATATTGGGTTTCGCTTGCTTCACTCTCACAAATTTTAATCTTATTCTTAAAGTCTCCATTGCTCCTGGCATGATTTGCTTTTCACCCTGTTAAATAAATTGAATAGCCTCTACAGCAAACTTACGCCTCCGTTTTTCAAGCTCTTTGGCAAATTCTTTGTTATTTATCATATTCTTTTACTTAAAAACTTTACCTCACTTTAGGTACTTCTTCGCGAAGCAAGTCTCAAAGGGGCTTGTTTGAAAAAAATAATCCTCAGAATTCTTTTATCTAAAAAAGCTTGAAGCTATCCTTTCTTTCCCTTATGATAATGCCAGAGTTAGTCAAATCATTTATTCTAATATGGAAAACTTGGTCCTCTGGGCCAGGTCAGAGACAGAGGGCTCTGCGATAAATCCCCTCTGGAGATGACCAAAGCCGGGTCTTCTGGGCCCGGATTTTTACTTGTGTATTAGTCAAGTGGCTTATTATCATTGGCTGATTAGCTGAATGATTGACATAGCCTGGTTTTCACCACTCAACAACGCGACGACTTAACAACTCAACCAGCAAAACAAGCAAAATTTAATCTATCTGATTTAGTAAAATACGTCAAATATATATGTCAACAGAACCTGAAAATAAATCAATAAAAAGAGACCAACCCCTTTTTGCCCACTTACACGTTCACACTGAATTCAGCTTGCTTGATGGGGCCATCAGGATCAATAGAATGTTAAAAAAGGCCGCCAGTCTTGGCATGGAGGCGGCGGCAATCACTGATCATGGGAATATGTTTGGGGTAGTGGAGTTTTACTCACAGGCTATCAAGGCTGGGATTAAGCCTATCATCGGTTGCGAGGTATATATGGCCCCTGGCAGCAGGAAAGATAGGTCACCATCAACTGATGGCCAGCCAAATGCATATCACCTGGTTCTTCTTGCCATGGATGAGACAGGTTACAGGAATCTGAGCAGGCTTGTCACATTGGGTAATCTTGAGGGTTTTTATTATCACCCAAGAATAGATATGGAGATCTTACGGAAATATAATGCAGGATTAATTGCCCTTTCAGCATGTATCAAGGGTCATGTTCCCTATTTTTTGAGGATCGGAAGGGTGGACGATGCCAAAAAGCACGCACTTGAGCTGGCATCGATATTTGACCATGACCGGTTTTATTTAGAGGTGCAGGCCAATAAAATGTCTGAACAGGCTGTTGTTAACAGGTCTCTAAAAGAGCTGGCGCAGGAGCTGTCTCTCCCCCTGGTTGCCACTAATGACTGCCATTATTTAAATAAGGAGGAGGCTGAAGCCCATGATATCCTCTTATGCATCCAAACAGGTAAGAGTGTTGATGATCCCAATAGGTTAAGATTTTCTAATGATGAGTTTTATTTTAAATCCGGAGCGGAAATGGCCCTTGATTTAGATGAGTTTCCCGAAGCTCTGGAGAATACCCTGAACATAGCTAAAAGGTGTAGCTATGAGATAAAATTTGGCCAGTATAGATACCCTGTTTTTCAGGCGCAAGGGAATATTAGTCTGGAGGAAAAGTTAGAGGAAGAGTCCAAAGAAGGCCTGGAGAAGAGATTGGTTCGGAAAGAGGCCCTTGAGGGACCGTTATCCACTGAATTAAAAAAGGTATATGAGGAGAGACTGGCCTATGAGCTTAAAACCATTAGGGAAATGGGTTTTGCAGGTTATTTCTTGATCGTGGCAGATTTCATAGACCATGCAAGGAAGTCAGGCATCCCTGTTGGTCCCGGTAGGGGATCGGCTGCCGGCTCCCTTGCAGCTTATGCACTTAGAATTACCGATATTGATCCAATCAAATATGGCCTCCTGTTTGAGCGCTTCCTAAACCCGGGTCGAATAAGTATGCCTGATATTGATATAGATTTTTGCATCAAGAACAGGGATAGGGTCATTGATTATGTCAGTAAGAAATATGGAAGTGAAAATGTTTCCCAGATAATAACCTTTGGTACAATGAAGTCCCGGGCTGTTATAAGAGATGTGGGTCGCTCTCTCAATATGTCTTATGCAGAGGCTGATAGAATTGCCAAACTCATTCCAGAAGGCATTAATATTACATTAGATGAGGCAATAGAGGCAGAGCCACAGCTCAAGGCCATGGAAGAGGGAGCGGATGATGGAAGAAGGCTTTTACGGATTAGCAGATCCTTAGAGGGCTTAGCCAGACATGCCTCCACTCATGCCTCTGGTATAGTCATATCTGATAGGCCTTTGGTGGAATATCTACCCTTGTTTAAAGGATCCAATGGAGAGGTCATGACCCAGTATACTATGGATCAGGTAGCACGGCTCGGGTTGATCAAATTTGATTTTTTAGGGCTTAAGACCTTGACCGTTATCCATGATACATTGGGCCTTATAGAAAAGACAACTGGCTGCCTTGTTAATTTGGATGAAGTAGGAATAGGGGATGATGAAACCTTTAGATTAATCAGTGAGGGTAAGACTACAGGGGTTTTTCAGCTGGAAAGCTCCGGCATGAAAGAGCTCCTGAGGAACCTCAAACCAGGTGTTTTTGAGGATATCGTTGCATCAGTTGCCCTTTATCGGCCAGGTCCCCTGGGTAGCAATATGATTGATGATTTTATTAGAAGGAAGCATGGCGAAATCAAGATAACCTTCCCATTGCCTCAATTGGAGGAGATCCTGACAGAGACATATGGGGTTATTGTTTATCAGGAGCAGGTTATGAGGATCGCCCAGATTCTGGCCAACTATACCCTTGCAGAGGCAGACTTGTTGCGGAAGGCCATTAGTAAAAAGAGGCCTAAAGAGATGGCAAGACAAAAAGAGCGTTTTTTGGAAGGCACAACCCAGAATAGATTAGATAGGGATAAGGCAGGACATGTTTATGAGCTGATAGAAAAATTTGGAGGTTATGGTTTTAATAAATCCCATTCAGTGGCCTATGCTATGATAGCTTATTGGACTGCCTATCTCAAGGCCCATTATCCAGTGCAGTTCATGGCTGCCTTACTAACAGAGGATATGGGAAGCCAGGATAAGACCATTAAAAATATTGCTGAGTGCAAGGAGATGGGGATATCTATACTTCCTCCGGATATCAACGAAAGTCAGGCAAATTTTGCTGTTGTCGGGGAAGGTATTCGCTTTGGTATGGCTGCAGTAAAGAATGTTGGTATTAAGGCTGTTGAGGCGATTGTTCATGAGAGAGAAAGGAAAGGGCCTTTTAAGTCGCTTACGGATTTTTGCAGAAGGGTAGATAAATCAAAGGTAAACAAGAGGGTATTGGAAGGCTTGATCCAGTGTGGCGCATTTGATTTTACCGGTGTCTTTAGATCGAGACTTTTTGCATCATTCAACGATGCCTTTGCTTTTGGCGGGATCAGGGAAGACCCAAATCAGCTGAATATGTTTGACCTTTTTCCATCCAGGGAAGAAGACACAACAGTTGAGCTCAAAGATACCGATGAATGGGCGGATGATGAAAAGTTACGGAAAGAAAAGGAATCTCTCGGATTTTATATCACCGGCCATCCCTTAGATAGCTTTGCAGATGTGATAGACCGGGTTGCCACTGCCACAACACAGGATCTTGTTGCCATCAAAGATAAATCTGTAGTTAAGTTGGCCGGGCTCGTTAACAGCATCAGGATAAAGAGGACAAGAAAAGGGGAAAAGATGGCAGTCATTAATTTGGAGGACAAAAAAGGCTTCACTGAGATTGTGGTGTTTCCGGATGTTTTTGCTAAATGTGCCTCCCTATTAAATGATGACAGACCCCTTTTAATAACGGGAGAGGCCGAGGCTGGCGATAATCTGGTAAAGATTAGGGCCCAGGAGATAGTTGCCCTGGAAATAGTAAAACAAAAATCGGTTAAGTCTATAGTAATACCTATCTCACAGGAGGGGCTTGCCCGCTCCAGCCTGATAAAGTTAAGGGATCTTATCTTTAGATATCCAGGAGAATGCCGGCTTACATTTGGGATCAATCTTGATGGAGACAGAAAGGCAACGGTAGTTGCCCATAATCGGTATAGCGTTATGCCTAAGGAGAATCTCATTGAAGAGATTGAGTCTTTGGTAGGAGCTAAGGTGATATACGAGGAATAAGATATGGGGATCAGGATCACAAAAAGATATATGATACATTTTATCTCCTATCTGGCAATATTTGTTTTAAGGATAATCCTCTTTACCTGTAGAGTTCAGTACATAAACAAGAAATATATAGATGAGTTTCTGCTTGGAGATAAAAAGGTTGTTGTCTCTGTCTGGCACAGATGCTCCATCTATTTCCTTTTTATATATGGCTTTCTTCACCCCATGGCCCTCTTCTCTTCAAGTAAGGACGGGGATCTGCTCGCTGATTTTGCCAAAAAATTGGGTTTTATTCCAGCCAGGGGCTCATCAACCAGGGGAGGGAAGCAAGGCTCTGACCAGATGGTTGAATTTCTACATACCGGGGGGAGGGTTGTGACCACTACTGCTGATGGTCCACTGGGGCCAGCATTGAAGGCAAAACCAGGACTTGTCAGGGTTGCCCAGAAATCAGGTGTACATCTCATGCCCGTGACCTGGTCTGCTAATAGGGTGTGGATGTTTGAAAGGGCATGGGATAAGATGATAATCCCAAAACCATTCTCAAGGATAATTATCCATGCATCAGAACCATACCTCATTCCCAGGGAAGCTAAGGATGAGGAATTCGATAAATATGTGAAAAAAATGGAAAGAACCTTAAATGTCATGACCCGAGAGGTTGATTTAATGGTTGATCATCATGATCCTAATATGGATTTAATCTTAGAAGAAGATGATCCGGACGTCCCTAAAGGAAATTAACAACAGACTACAGACAACTATCAACGGATACTGCACATGGAACAAAAAATACAAAGCCTGGCAAGTTTGGGCATAAAGAACTTCACTGTGTATCTGGATGAGGTGAGACTAAGAAATGGAGGGATAAGCAAGAGGATTTGTATTGATCATCCGCAGGCCGCGGCGGTCGTCCCTTTTGTCTCAGATAATGAGATTATTATGGTAAGGCAGTACAGGTATGCCTTAAGGCGGGAAACGCTTGAGATTCCTGCAGGTAAAATCGATAAGGGTGAGAGCCCTGAGGAATGTATCAAAAGAGAGCTGATAGAGGAGACAGGCTTTGAGGCAAAATCTATCAAATGGCTATATACCTATGCCCCTGCTATTGGATACTCTAATGAGCTTATCCACCTCTATTTAGGCAGGGATCTAAAGAGGTTAGAAAAAAAGATTGATGAGAATGAGATATCATCCCTGGAGATCTTGACCCTTGAAGAGGTGTTAGGGATGATTAGGAACCATAAGATAATCGATAGCAAGACGATTATAGCCCTGGCCTTTATTAGGTCCCTGGTCTAGCCTACTTCTTTTTCTTTTCTTCTTTTGGGATTTTATCAGGCGGGTAAATATATTTTCTATCTATATCATAGGTCCAGGGAAGGCTCCACCACTGCCAGCCATAAAAACGGCGATGATTGTAAGTGGGGATCTTGTTTCTTGTAGCCAGTTGCCTGTAAAATTTATGTCTGTTATTATCTTCGAAGTATGGAAAAGGTGCGCCCTCAAATCCATCCTTTACGTTGTAGACATGTTTAAAATCGTTCTTTATAAGCTCTCTGGCTGCTAAGATGCTCCTGGCACCATCCCTGCATATGATAAGGAGGTTGTTTGTTTTTTGAAATTTCTTGCTTATCTCTTCCACAAAGGATTTATTTTTACCACTGAATTGATATATCCAACTCTCTCCTTCTCTTTCAAGTTTGTTAGTGAAAAAAAAGTAAGGAAAGAGGAAGGCCATTGGTGGATGACCTATCAATTGATATTCTGGCCTTGTTCTAACATCAATCAGATATGTATTGGGAACGGTATTGAGCATGTCATAGGCCTCAATGGACAAGATATCCTTAGGTTCCTGGGACTGTCCTGGTACCTGGAAAAAGGTAGTTAAACAAATGAAAGATCCTAGCAGGATAAAAAATAGCTTCTTCATGATTAATCAACTTTCTCCTTATCTATTTTTATCTATTATAAGATTATGATTGAATTAAACAAAGTTATCTTTGTTTGTCAATAGAAAATATTTATTGTTTTTACATGATCTCACTATTTGGGTTTGTTGGGTTTGTTGGGTTTGTTGAGTTTGTTGTGTTGATCACTCAAAATTGGGGGATTCAGGAATTTAGGAATTATTCAGACTTCTTCAATCTTGCTCCAAATTTTTGGACATATTCCCCATTGATAAAGCA
>CAZMUW010000070.1:0-7227 GCA_964569645.1 uncultured Desulfobacteraceae bacterium
ATCAAAGATCTAAACTGAGAGATCAACAGGATGAAAAAAATTTTCCTGTCAATCCCTGGCCCAGACCTGATTTGTGAATAGTGTTTCTATGACTCCCGCTTTCGAAATATAACAGCGGCAACATCGTGTTTCAGGTAAGTCGCGCCAGGGCGGGCCTGTTAATCCTGTCTAAAAGGGCTGAACTGTTACAAAAATTATTATTAGAGAATAACATTATTCTGTCAAGAAAAAGTCATCCAGGGGATAAAAGAAAGAGCTAAAACCGTAGATATGGTCTTGAATCTCGGATTGAAACCCCTCTTTCAACCCACCTGCTGTTCTGTTCCTTCTCCAATTACCTTCCAACATCGAACCCTATGCTCCTCATTTACCTTGTATAGCGCAATCTCCTCTTTTCGACACCGATCTTCAACCAGAGGGCATCTCCCCTGAAACTTGCAACCTGGTGGTGGGTTAAAAGGGCTCGGGACATCACCTGCAAGTGTTTTGTGTTCATGCCGATCATCCGGTTCAGGCGTAGGTATGGCTGAAAGTAATGCCAGCGTATAGGGATGGAGGGGATTGTCATAAAGCTCCTCTACTGATGCGTACTCCATAATGTGGCCCAGGTACATCACAGCAACCGTATCACTGATGTAGCCTACCACAGTAAGGTCATGGGAGATAAAGAGGTAGCTGAGACCCAATTTGTTTTGTAACTCCTTGAGAAGATTGATAATCTGGGACTGTATGGATACATCAAGTGCCGACACTGGTTCATCGCATACAATTAATGAGGGTTGAACGCTCAGGGCCCGGGCTATACCTATCCTCTGCCTCTGGCCGCCGCTGAATTCATGTGGATAAAAATCAGCCACGTCTGGCCCTATTCCTACCATCTCCAAGAGGCTACCGACCCTGGTTCTTCGTTCAGCATGTCCTTTCGCACCCAGGGCACGAAGGCCTTCTTCAATTGATTGACCAACGGTCATACGGGGATTCAGAGAACCAAAGGGGTCCTGGAAGATAATCTGCATCTCTTTCCGTAAAGGCTTCATTTCATTCTGAGAAAGGCCACTGATATCCTGATCCTGATAAATGATCCTTCCTTCATTAGTTTCCAAAAGCTTCAGAATGAGCAGGCCGATTGTGGACTTGCCACATCCGCTCTCTCCCACCAGACCCAGGGTCTTCCCCTGATAAATATCAAAGTCCACCCCGTCAACGGCCTTGATCCACCCGATAATCTTCTGGAAGAAACCTCTTCGCACAGGGAAGTATTTTCTTAACCCCTCCACCCTGAGCACAGTGTTATTGGATGATTTGATTTGTTCCATGGTTGGGCTTCTCTCGTTCATAAAGCACCGGACAGCGACTCAGGTGACTCTCTCCGTAATCACACATCCTCGGAAATTCAATGCTGCAGATCTCGACAGCAACGTTACATCTGGGATGAAATGGACAACCACTCGGCTTGTGGGCAGGATCTGGCACCGTGCCCGGTATGGTATGAAGCGAGCTTCCTCGTTTAGCACGACTGGGCAGTGATGTTAGGAGCCCCCGGGTATAGGGATGACAGGGATTGTGGAAAATATTAGAGGTATCTCCTTGCTCCACAATGATACCTGCATACATCACATAGATGCGATCGGCGATATTGGCTACCACTCCAAGGTCATGGGTGATGTAAAGAAGGGACATCTGTCGTTTTTGCTGGAGCTCTTCAAATAGATTCAGAATCTGCGCTTGAATGGTAACATCAAGGGCTGTGGTTGGCTCATCGGCAATCACCAGGTCAGGATCGCATGCCAGTGCCATGGCGATCATAACCCGCTGTCTCTGCCCGCCGCTGAGATGATGGGGATAGTCTTTAAGGCGCTCCTCTGGCGATGGAATGCCCACATCTTTTAGGAGCTGTATACACCGCTGGCGTAAGCTTTTTTCGTCCACCTTTTCATGGACCATGATGGCCTCCTGGATCTGGTCCTCTACGGTAAATACCGGATTAAGAGAGGTCATGGGCTCCTGAAAGACCATGGCTATATGATGTCCTCGAAGCTTCTGCATCTCCTCTTCACTCAGATCCAAGAGGTTTTGACCGTCGAACAGCACCTTGCCACCCATGATCTTGCCTGGTGGTTGCGGGATGATTCTAAGGATCGTAAGGGCTGACACGGTCTTTCCGCAGCCTGACTCTCCTACAAGACAGACTGTCTCACCTCTGCTGACTTCATAACTTACTCCATCCAGGGCCCGGGCAACCCTTTCGTTACCGATGAAATACACCTTTAAATCCTGAACGGAAAGCAGGTAACCGTTGTTATCACCCATATCCAACTCTTAAGAAGTGCCTAAAGTGAGCTAAAGTGACTAAAGTTGAAACAAATAGCGAGTTATGATCTGCCTAAATGTGACAATCTCGTAAAAAGTCCCAAAACCGTCATGCCGGACTTGATCCGGCATCCAGAAGTAATTGAATTTACTGGATTCCGGCTTTCGCCGGAATGACGTTTTCAAGAGATTCTCGACTTTTTACGAAATCATCAACTTTAGCTCACTTTAGTCACTTTAGCGCACTTAATTCACTCAATACCTCTCCCTGAGTTTGGGGTTTAACATATCTCGTAAGCCTTCCCCGAACAAATTGAAGCAAAGGACAACGATCAAAATCGCAATCCCCGGTATGAACGTCAGCCAGGGGGCATCGAATATAAAACGCTTCCCATCGGATAGGATGTTTCCCCAGGTGGCGTGGGGTGGAGGAACCCCGAACCCAAGGAAACTCAGGCCTGCTTCTGTCAAAATAGCCGTGGCAATGCCAATGGTGGCTGAAACCAGCACTGGCGCAATGGCATTGGGAATCATGTGGCGAAATATGATCCGCCGGTTGCTGACGCCAAGGGCACGGGCAGCAGTCACGAAATCCTGTTCCCGTAGCGAGAGAAATTCAGCACGGACAAAGCGTGTAGTGCCCATCCAGCTGGTCAGTCCGATGACAATCATGATGTTATATATGCTTGCAGGGAGGAGTGCCACCACGGTGAGTATCAGGAAAAAGCTCGGGAAGCAGAGCATGATATCCACCAATCGCATGATCAAGGTGTCTATAGAAATAGCCCCTGCAAAAAATGCTTTTGTCCATTTTGGCAAGGGTCGTTTTCTCAATCCTTTTTTCCGGCAAAGGGAAAAGGCTATGTATGCACTGCCCATAAGGAATAGTGCTGCCCCTGAAAATATGGCCCCAACCGTAAGCAATCCTCCACCCAAAAGCAGGACAATCGCAGCAAGGATTTGATCGACCCTTACATGGTTTTGTCCAAAATAGCCTGACATCCCCCCCATGAATATGCCGATAAGTACCGCAATCCCTACTGCCACAAATCCGACAGTTAGAGAAACCCAGGCGCCCTGCATCATCCTTGCAAATACATCTCGCCCCAGATCATCGGTTCCAAATAGGTATAGCCCCAGTTTGGGGATCTCTTCGGCGCGCAAAGTCTCAACATTTGGACTGGAGAGCGGGGGTCGTAGTTTTTCCTGGAGTCTTACCATGGCAGGATCAAAGAAGGGCTTGGTACCAGAAGTGAGCATGAGGCCCGCAAGAGCGGTGCAGAAGAAGAGGACAAAGATGATAAGGCCCACAAAAGCGAGGCTGTTTCCCTTGAGAAGCAGCCAGAATTCCTGCAAACGCGACCGCCTTGAGGCAAGGGGCCCTTCCATAGGAGTTTCATGGGGAATTTGAGATGACTTCATTATTTCATCACTATTGTAGCATTTCTTGCGCTTTAGCTCACTTCTTTCATCACAGTCGTATCCTCGGATCTACCACCATATAGAGTACATCAGAGACAAAGGTGCCGGCCAGCACCAGCACAGCGGAGACAAAGTTAACTGTCAGGATAATCGGATAGTCTCGGGCCAGAATGGCCTCGTATGCCATCCTTCCCATGCCGGGCCAGGAAAAAATGGACTCAATTATTACTGATCCTCCTATGAGTCCAGGTAAGATCAGGCCAAACATGGTGACAAAGGGCAAAAGGGCATTCCTGAGGGCATGTTTATAGTGGACCTGTTCTTCAGGTACACCTTTTGCCCGGGCTGTCCGCACATAGTCCTGGCTTTCCACCTCAAGCATCTGGCTCCTGACATACCTCGAAAGGATAGCAATGCCACCAGTAGCCCCGAGCACGGACGGAATAAGGAGGTGCCAGACCCTGTCCATGAACCAGGGGAGCCAGGCCGGATCCCCAATTCCGAAAGTCTCCATCCCGATCACCGGTACATGGAAGCTGTTCACCACAAAGATAATCAGGATGTAGGCGAAAAAGAATCCAGGTATGGATATCAACAGATATGAAAAGAACGTGGAGCTTCGATCATAGAATCCGCCTCGGAAAATGGCCGAGCGGATCCCGATGGGAAAAGACAGGGTCCAGGTCAGGATGGTGCCCACAATGAACAGGGGAAGGCTGTTTAAGAATCGTTCCCAGATCTTTTTGAGGACCGGTTGATTGTCCTTCCAGGACAAAGTCTTGCCTGCGAAGAAATCGCGATAAAAGTAGATGTATTGGATATAAAGAGGTTTATCCAGATGAAATTCCTTTCGAAATCTTTCTACCATCTCCGGCGTGAACTTGGGATTCAGGGGGTCCACCTGGCTGGGTTCTCCTGGGGCCAGGTGGATGATCAAAAAGGAGACCACCGAGACAAAGAACAGGGTGATGATCTTTTGTATGATACTCCGGCCAATAAATGACAACATTATTTAGCATCCTCATTATGGATTAAAGGTGGTTTGCACTCGCCACGTTGTGTTTAAAGGACAACCATTTACTGAAACTTGATACTTGAAACTCGAAACTTGGGGAGAATTCGGAATCAGTTTTTTTATTAGAATATATAAACCTCCTCTTTGTCCAGTTTCCAGTTTCCAGTTTCCAGTTTCTAAATCTATCCATCCACGGCGAAGCTGGGCACCTCCGGGAGCTTTATCCACTTGTTGAAGTAAAAGGTATAGTTTCCTGTTTTGGTGGGCTCGATCTTTTTATAGATCACACTCCCTTTGGAATCTGTTTCCTTTAGCACAATTTTCTTATCCAGGACAGCCGTCCATTTGCCCACATATAGAAAGGTATAGGGCTGCTCTTTGGCTATGATCTCGTGGAGCCGGTGGCAGTAAGCCACTTGGCTCTCATGATTGTATTCCTGCCTGATCTTGATGATGAGATCGTCGGCTTGAGGATTTTTGAAACTTACAAAGTTGAGCTGATAGGGATTGGTTTGACTGGAATGCCATATCTGATAAAGATCAGGCTCGATTCCCATGCTCCAGCCCAGGATCAGGGCATCAAAATCCGCCTTATTCACACGTTCCTGGATGAATACAGCCCATTCTAAGAGATCGGTGCGGACATCAATGCCGATCTGTTTCCATCCGTCCTGGGCTATGGCCAGGATGGCCTTGCGGAGGTCGTTGCCGCTGTTTGTGATGAGGGTAAATTGAAATCTCTTTCCATCTTTTTCAAGCCAGCCCTCCTCATTGCGCCTCCAGCCTGCCTCTGCTAATAATTTCAAAGCACCCTGGCGATCGTAGGGAAGGGGGTTTATCTTGTGATTATAATAGTCAGTCACCTTGACAAAAGGTCCTGTTATCCTTTCCCCCTGGCCATGGAGAACGTAATCGATGATCTTGTTAACATCAATTGCCATTCCAAGAGCCTTCCTCACCTTGGGGTCATTAAAGGGTTCCCGTCGCATATTATAACCAATATAGGTGTAACCAAAGGATGGTCCGGAAAAACACTGGTATCCGGGGTCGTTTTTTAGACGCTGCACCTGATGGGGCTGGACGCCATAACTATCTACAGTGCCTGCATAAAACTCCATCTCCTGAGTCAGGAGATCAGGGATAATCCGATAAACATACCGTTTATAATTTGGCAGCCCCTCCCAATAATCATCAAAGCGATCCAGGATGATATACTGGTCCGATTTCCATTCCCGAAACACAAAGGGGCCGCATCCGATGGGATGGCGATTGAACCTGCTCTGCCGCATGGAGAATCTCTGCGGATCCTTCCCGACACCGATAGCCTCATCTCTTAACGCCTCATCATTGAGGAGATGCTCCGGCAGTATCCCCATGCCCCATGTACCGAGGGCAGGAGAATAGAGTCGCTTGTAGACAATACGTATGGTTAACGGACCAACTACCTCTACCTCTTTGACCGGCTCGTAATCAGCTATACGGGGAGAGAGATTCTTGGGATTCATGATGGCTTGATAGGTAAACCTCACATCATTAGCATCAAATATATGCCCGTCATGAAACTTCACATTAGGGCGCAGCTTGAAGACCACAATCGGGTTATGTTCAGTAGACGACAGGATTTCTTTTGCATATTGAGGCCTTTTTTTCTGCCTAACATCTTGATCAAAACTTACATAATCCTCCCCATTAAAGGAGCTAAAATAATCCTTCCCCAGGATACTGGAGAGGTTTTGAAAAAGACCTTGATCTACACTACGTAAGACCAGTTTGATCCTGTCCGGGGCAGTGACCTTGATTTTCACCTCTGTCTCTTCGTGATCTGCCTTTGTCTTTTTCTCATGCCGTGTTACTGAAAATTCTCTGGCTGGGATGACAGATATCTCTCTGATGTTATCCAGAGAGGCCCTTACTCCCACACTGGTCGGCAAACCCCTGGCCTTTGCCTTCTTGAGAAGCTCGACTATCCCTTTAGCCCCTGCTTTTCCTACATCAGGGATGTGAGCATCCTCATTTACATAGAAAAAGGCCTCTTCATGGATATCCCAGGAGGTGGCAAGACGCCCCCTGAAGCGAAGCTCTTCATCCCGGTCAATCAGACCCTCAAATACCATGGAACCGATATCGCTGCTGGCAGAGTCTGCTGAAAGAATGGGATTCAGGATGCTGGCATCACCGATGGATGCGGTAATGTATTTGTTAAGACGCTCGGGATTGCCACGTGATTGCTGTTCATAGGTGGGTACCCAGAAATAGGACTGGAGCAGGAAGAGTATAACCAAAATTGGAGTAAATATGAGAACTTTGCGGATAGTCATAGCTTATTCAGAGTTTGGATAGATATAGAATAAGCAATTGGGGGATTAGTGTCAAATTATTTGAATCACTTAACGAGAACTTTACGCAAAGGGCCTGACCAACAAATTGGCAGGGCAGGTTAATTAGTGCTTGACCGAAAACCTCGGAATAAAGAGTTTCAA
>CAZMUW010000071.1:0-7223 GCA_964569645.1 uncultured Desulfobacteraceae bacterium
AAGGCTGTCAAAGGACGTGGGGTGAATTTGATAAACCCTTTTGCCAGAGATATTAGTTTGGAAGAGCGAGGTGAATTGAACAGAAAAATCTTCTCATGCGATTACTTCCTTTGCAGCACCAATGCTATCACTGAAGAGGGCCAGCTATACAATGTCGATGCCACCGGCAATAGAGTCGCGGCCATGTTCTTCGGCCCCAAAAAGTCCATCGTAGTTTGTGGGATCAATAAGATTGCAAAGGATATGGAGGAAGCCCGAAAGAGGGTTTGGAATGTTGCCGCGCCTATGAACGCCAACCGGCTTGCTCGCAAGACACCTTGCACTAAGACGGGGGTTTGTTCGGACTGCAACTCTCCGGAAAGGATTTGCAATATATCCGTGGAGCTACTTAAAAAACCGACCCGGTCCGATATCCTAATTCTTCTCGTTGGGGAACCGTTAGGGCTTTAGAACCAATCCCACTATTATTGAAATTTCCATTTATATTTAAGATGTCCCTCAATATCCTGATAAACCGCTGGTTCTGTTCCCTGGTGCCGATTGTGAGTCGGATGAAATGAGGGAGTCCCCAGATATCTCCCGGCCGGACGACTATGCCTCTTTCCAGCATCCTTTGAAAAACATCCCCGGAATCGACCCCTACCTCTATGAAAATGAAGTTGGCCTCCGTGGGGATGTACTTCAGGCCCAGGCCCGAAAGTTCGCCTTGGAGAAAGCCCTTTTCCCTGTGGATGAGACTTATCGTCCTTTCGAGATGTTCATGATCTCGCAAGGCCGCCAGAGCCCCAATCTGGGCAAGGACGTTGACATTAAAGGGTTCCTTGACCTGCCGGATGAAGTGCATCAGATCGGGCCTGCCTACTCCATAGCCAATCCGAATGCCACCCAGGCCATAGACCTTGGAGAAGGTTCGAAGGACGATCACGTCTCTTCCTTGTCGGACGTAATCGATCCCGTCAGGGTAGCCCGCATCGGAAACAAAGTGGCAGTAAGCCTCATCGAGAACCACTACGGTTCCTGATGGAATCTTTTGAAGAAAGGCATCCAGCTCGTCCCGGGTTACGATCGTTCCAGTAGGGTTCATGGGGTTACAGATGAAGACGAGCTTAGTTTTCTCATCTATTTTCTCAATCATGTCATCGAGATTAATCCGGTATTCCGTAAGATCGCTGAAGCAGACCACCCCCCCCATGATCCGGACTACAGTCTCATAGGCATCAAAGACAGGATTGGGGATGATACATCGTTCTCCTTCATTGATGAAGGCCTTTCCTATTAGGGTGATTATCTCTTCGCCTCCATTTCCAAAAATAAGCTGGTCAGGCCCCACTCCGAGCAACTCCGAAACAGCATTCCTGAGTTCGTAACTCTCTCCATTCGGGTAAAGATGGATTTGATCCACTGCCTCCTTAATCGCCTTCACAGCGAGTGGAGAAGGGCCCAAAGGGTTTTCATTGGAGGCCAGCTTGATCACGTCATGCAAACCCAGTTCCCGCTTTACCTCCTGTATCGGCTTCCCTGGAATATAGGGCTTGATGTCCAGAATCCCCTTTCGAGCCAAACACCTCTTATCATGTTTCATTATCCTGATCCTCTCCCAAAAAGACTCTCTTATCAAGCTTAGCAGATTTCAGATTTAAGTCAATGCACTTCCCTCTCTCCTGAATCTTGAAACAACCTCGTCCCGTGGGATACCTCATGCAGATACAAAGATTTGATATACTTCTCAACCTTAATATTCCCACATCTGGCGGACAGTATAATCTTACTGGAATTAAGAAGGTTCCAATACCTTTAGTTACAAAGGTCCACCTCCCCTCTGTCTCCCTAATGAGGCCAGAAGAGCTCCTATATTTCATGGAACATGGAACCCATGGAGCCCAATCTATTAAAGGCAACCTGATCTGGCCTCCATGGGTATGCCCGGATAAAACAAGCCTCACCCTATCATCTCCTTTAAGCTGAATATTGACATCCGGGTTATGGGATAGCATGATAATCACAGATTCATGACTAAGGTCTCCTAAGGCCTTATAGGGAAAGGAAGGCCCTTCCCAGAAATCATCAACACCTGCTATAGCCAGACCATTGTCCAAGACAGTGCTCTGATTATCAAGGGAAAGAAGGGGAAGATTAGACAATCTTTTGGGAACCCTATTTAACGGGGTGAACACGTGATATAATGCCCCGTGCGCTAACAGGGTTTACTTTAAGCAGAAAATTTGTTCCAATCCCTTACATAGTGGATCAATTTTTTTGACAGTAGCGAGGTATCTTTATAAAATCAAATATATTTTGGAACTCCGGCCATGCAAGTCGGTCTGGGCCAGGGAAATTTGGTTGAAAGGAGGGAAAAAGATGTGTGAGGCCAATGCATATATGATAAAGGATGGAGAAGAGAAACTTATTATGGGAGGTGTAGATGTCCTAAGACTTGAGAAAAATGGTATATATCTTCAGGACATCTTTGGTAGACAGCGCACAATTAAAGCAAGTATCAAGGAGATGAACCTTGTTGATCACAGGATTTTGCTGGAAGAAGAATAAACCCTGTTAGAATTTCACACGGGCTTAATATCCAATGTGAAAAATGGAATACCAGTTTGAATACAAGCCGAGTGTATCCGCACGGTGCATTCTAACAGGGTAAAGGCTTAAAATGGTTTCAGAAGAGGGCTTCCAATGAATCACCATCATCACGAAGATAAACATGTTGAGGGGCAGAGTAGGTTATCAGAAAGGGAAAAAATGGGCAAGCTGTTAGAATATTGGATTAAGCACAATGAAGAGCATTCCAAAACCTACCTTGAATGGTCGAAGAGGGCAGATAGTGAAGGCTTAAAGGATGTGGTTGGTCTTCTGGAAGAGGCATCTGAGATAACTATGTCTATTAACCAGCTATTTAAAAATGCTATAAAAAGGCTTCTTTAGTCTGGTCGATCGTGACATTCAGGTTGAGTGCTCTTTTTTAATCCCTACCCTTAAAACATCCAATAAACCCTGGTGACCGGAAGTAAGACTGACAAAGAATTTTTTAATTGCTTATACTAGTAAATATGATATAAATATTTTAATAGTTGAACAGTTGATCAAATAAAATGAAGAAACTAATATCCTCTTTTATCAGATATATCCAGACAGAAAAGGGATATTCAGGACACACAATCAGGAACTATGAAAGCGATCTAAGGCAATTTAGGAAGTTTGTTGCAACCAAAAGGGGTCTAAAAAAAGATGATCCAGGTATTGACCTTGTAGACTATATGCTTATTAGATCATATTTGGGAGAACTCTTTGATAAATGCAGGCGAACAACAATAGCCAGGAAGCTTTCGGCACTAAAATCCTTTTTCAGGTATCTGGAATTCAGAGGACTTGCACCTTTAAATCCGGCGGCAGAGATAACCACTCCCAAACAAGAAAGGCGTATCCCTACTTACCTCCCTGTAGATGATATGTTCGCCTTACTGGAGCAACCTGACAGGGAAAAGGATTTTGGACTCAGGGATCTGGCTATTTTGGAGCTACTTTATTCATCTGGTCTCAGGGTTAGCGAACTTGTCGCTTTAGACATAGAGCGATTAGATTTTAATTCTCGTCTTGTGAGGGTTTCAGGCAAAGGTGGGAAAGAAAGACTTTTACCAGTTGGCAGAAAGGCTATTGCTGCTATCAGAGAGTATCTTGAACATACAGAGAAGAGGAGAAAAAAGGCCGGATACAGCCACATCCATGGACCTCTTTTTCTTAATTACAGGGGCAGGAGACTTTCAGCCAGAAGCGTGAATAGATTAGTCAAAAGATACTCAAGAGAATGCGGTATAATGATGGAAATCAGCCCCCATTCTATACGCCATACCTTTGCAACTCATCTCCTGGATGGTGGCGCAGATCTAAGATCAATCCAAGAACTGTTGGGCCATGTAAGCCTTTCAACTACTCAGAAATACACGCATGTGAGTATAGATAAGTTAATGGAAGTATATGATAAGTCTCATCCAAGAAGCTAAAGGGTAAGATTCCTGGAATGCTGGAGCAAGGAGGTTATACGTTGCCATCAGGAAGCGAAAAAAAAGATAGATTAAAGCAGGCGATCAGGGGAACCACCATTCTGAGCATCAGGAAAGATGGGCAGGGAGTTATGGCCGCAGATGGACAGGTCACCCTGGAGAATACGATTGTGAAACGAAAGGCTAAAAAGGTCAGGTTTATGTATAATGATCAGGTTTTGGTGGGTTTTGCCGGGGCAACTGCAGATGCCTTCTCTCTTTTTGAAAGATTGGAGGGAAAGCTGGAAAAATACAACGGAAGCTTACCCAGAGCTGCAGTGGAGTTAGCCAAGGATTGGAGAACGGATAAAATCCTTCGTAGATTAGAGGCCCTGCTCCTTACTATGGACAATGAACATACCCTCATATTATCAGGTAATGGAGACGTGATTGAACCGGATGAAGAGGTGGCTGCTATTGGCTCCGGGGGCCCCTACGCCTTAGCTGCTGCAAGGGCCCTCATGGCTCACTCCAATTTAGATGCCAAATCTATCGCCCTGGAATCAATGAAAATTGCGGCCTCTATCTGCCTGTACACCAATGAGGAGTTTGAGGTGAAACTTTTGCACAATTTGAAAAAAGGTAGTGTCCGCGCATAATGCTCTCCGAGGCGTAGGCTCTACCCTCCGGCCTGTAAGCCCTACGGGCTGGAAGCGGAGCCGGAGGCCAGGGCCGGCTTTAAGTATTTCAAGCACTTTAATGGAGATCTAATGAAAAAGAATGATAAGGTAGAAGAAGAGATGAAGATCTTAACACCAAAAGAGATCGTCTCAGAGCTGGATAAATATATAGTTGGCCAGGACAAGGCAAAACGCTCTGTGGCAATAGCCCTCAGGAATAGATGGCGCAGGCAACAGGTTCCTCAAGAGTTGAGAGACGAAATAGCCCCTAAGAATATCATTATGATCGGCCCTACAGGTGTTGGAAAAACGGAGATAGCAAGACGCCTTGCCCGGTTAGCCAACTCACCCTTTCTAAAGATAGAGGCCTCGAAATTTACCGAGATTGGCTATGTGGGCAGAGATGTAGAGAGTATGATCAGGGATTTGACTGAGCTGGCTGTGAATATGGCCAAGCAAGAGGAACAGGAAAAGGTTAAAGCCAAGGCAACGGAGTCAGCAGAAGATAAACTGTTAGACATCCTGCTTCCTAAGCCAAGAAAGGAAATAGAGAAAGATACCAAGGAAAAAAGAGAAGGGATGCTTGAGGTAGTTAAGATCGAACCTTCTAATCCTGACTCTACCAGGGAGAAACTGAGGCGTCTTTTGAGGAAAGGAAAACTTGATGAAAGGTATGTGGAGTTGGAGGTAACCGATAAGTCCTTTCCCCTCATAGAGATATTCTCCAGTGCTGGATTAGAAGAAATGGAGATGAATGTGAAGGAGATGTTCGGGCAAATTCTCCCGTCAAAGACCAAAAAAAGAAGGGTGAAGGTAAAGGAGGCAAACGAGATAATAACACAGCAGGAATCACAGAGGCTGATTGATTTTGATAAGGTTGTTGAAAAGGCCATTCGCAGGACAGAGGAAAACGGAATAATCTTCTTAGACGAACTGGACAAGGTAGTGGGAAGTGAGTCAACGTCTGGCCCTGATGTATCAAGGGAAGGCGTACAAAGGGATCTTCTTCCCATTGTAGAAGGATCAACAGTGCTTACAAAATACGGAATGGTAAAGACCGATCATATCTTATTCATTGCATCCGGCGCCTTCCACGGAAGCAAACCCTCTGACCTTTTGCCTGAACTCCAGGGTCGTTTTCCTATCAGGGTTGAGCTCAACCCCCTCACTCAGGAAGATTTCGTCAGGATACTGACAGAGCCGCAAAATGCCTTGATAGTTCAATACGAGGCCTTATTAGCTACCGAAGGAATAAGATTAGACTTTATTGAATCAGCCGTATCAGAGATAGCAAAAATGGCCTATGAGGCCAATGAGACCATGGAAAATATAGGTGCACGCCGGCTGCATACGGTAATGGAGGCACTCTTAGACGATATCTCTTTCAATGCATCGGACACAGAAGAAAAGGAAATAACCATTGACAGGGATTATGTGAGAGATAAGTTGAGAGAGATACTGGAAGATAGAAATCTAAGCAGATATATTCTGTAAGTACTTAAAGTTATCACCCCCACCCTGCCCTCCCCTTCGACTCGGCTGAGCTCGTTGCAGGCAAGGGGGAGGGCTGTGGCATTCCACAGGGCAGGCAAACACAATGAACACAATAAACACCGGGTTGGACAGGGCAAGAATCCTGATTGAGGCCTTGCCCTATATAAGAAGATTCAACAGGCAGACAATGGTCATCAAATATGGCGGCCATGCTATGGTTGATGCCAGACTAAAGAAAGGCTTTGCCCTGGATATTGTCCTCATGAAATACGTTGGTCTCAACCTGGTGGTAGTCCATGGAGGCGGGCCTCAGATAGGAAAATTCTTGAGTAAAATGTCCATAAAATCGAATTTTGTTGGTGGCCACAGGGTTACTGATGAAGAGACTATGGATGTAGTTGAAATGGTTCTTGCTGGTAAGGTAAATAAAGAGATTGCGGCCACTATAAATCAACATGGTGGCCAGGCAGTTGGTCTCTCAGGCAAAGATGGCCATCTTATAACTGCCAGAAAGCTTCAGCTTATCTCAAACCCTGATGAGATGAGTGCTAGATCTGATAACCCTCCGGAAATAATAGATATTGGCATGGTGGGCGAGGTTATCTCTATTAACAACCGGATAATAAATAGCCTCATGGATAACCAATTTATTCCTGTCATTGCCCCTGTTGGGGTTGGCAAAGACAATGAGACATACAATATAAATGCCGATCTTGTGGCAGGTCATATTGCCTCATCTCTCAAGGCCAGAAAGCTCATCCTTCTAACTGATGTCGAGGGAGTTCTTGACAGTGATGGTAATCTTGTTAGCAGTCTTACAGCAGAGGATGCTAAGAGGATGATAGCTAATGGTGTTATTAAGGAAGGGATGATCCCAAAGCTCCAATGCTGTCTTGAGGCCCTTAAAGGTGGAGTGGAAAAAGTCCATATTATTAATGGCAGGAAGGAACATGCCCTGCTTTTAGAGATATTTACAGATGAGGGAATGGGAACAGAGATAGTTCCTAATTAAACGTCTCGGAAATTCTACAACTTATTGAAATTAGGTGGATTTTATGAGGCT
>CAZMUW010000072.1:0-7202 GCA_964569645.1 uncultured Desulfobacteraceae bacterium
CCTTTATAAATTGTCCAAAAAAAAGACCGTTTTTTTAACTTTTTTACGATGTCTGCAGTAAGCTTCTCGTATATTCTCTGAACCCAGCCGTCACATTCATCATAAAGCCGATGAAGAAGCTCCGGATTGAGCTCAATCTTGTCCTTTCTTGTTGAATCAGGCATATCGCCCTTTTGCTCAATAATGGCTCGCACTGTGTTGCGGTTTACTTCTAAGCGGCGAGAAATATCCCGTATCTCCATCCCTTCCTTATGAAGCAAATAAATTGCTTTACGTTTTTCCGGATCTATCATGAAATTCCTTTACAGCTTTACTGAAAATATCCATCTTACTTAAAATCCCGCCTGCCAGGAGATTTGCCTGGGCAAAGAAAGCATTGGATTTGTACCTTGTCTCCCTGCTTTTGTATGTAACCTCTGCATGTATTTTAGCGTTATCTCAAGATCCCTGAGCATCCCTCTCTCTATTTCTGTGCAATTGGGCGTATTTGCTGATATCTTTTTCAAACGGCTCAATCCCCATGAGATATTTCCACTTTTGATTTGCTGACGAAATTCATCCGACCCCTTGAAATAACCATGGGCAAGGATCTCTATATCACGGATGCTCAAATTTTTGCCGGCAACCGAATTAACAAACGCGTCGATCTCTTTCCTGTTTATACCGTTCATACGGATGAATGGACGAAGGGTATACATATAGGCGTAAACAGGAAATTGTCCGCTAAATATCCTATTCATCACACACTCACTCATCTGCCCTATAATACCAACACGCATCCCCACCCAGCCTTTGCTTTTCTCAATAAGGGCTGCTATCTCAGAAACAGACATCTTATGAACACTTTTTAACTCATCAATTAATTTAGCCTGCTCCAGGATACTGAGGCTTTTAGCATTTGAAATGCGTATAAGCTCTATAATCCCAGATGCCTCATCGCTTGAAAGCGCACTATAAGGCACAATGCCGATATCTAATCTCTTGGCGCATCTATACCGTTTAAAACCATCGAGCAATATCCGGCCATCCTTTGTGGTGACCCCTTGCAAGGGGTCACGGATGCCATTTTCCAAAATTGAGAAGAGCAATCCCTTCTCGGCACCGGGGTGCTTCATTCGATAGCTTTCATAACGTAAATCCAAACTCGAGATTTCTACCTGTTCCACCATAATTACTCCTTATGGTTGCTTATATACTCATCCACTGAAATCCGATGAATGGAGCAGATTGTGTCGTAACTGTAATAGGACAAACCGTCACGGTCTGAAACCAGCCCCGGAAGCAGGTAGAGCAGGAGTTCATGGTGGGTGAGGCTGCGGAAGAAATCTTTTTGTAATACATGATGATCACCTCCTATGTGTGGATGGCTCCATTTTCCCTAAGGCAAAAGGATTTGTCCAACTGAACTTGTATATCAAGACAGGGAAAGGTGGTAAAAAGGAACGTTATTTCAAGAGGTTTGATGCTGAACTGGTCTTGTATATCAAGATTGGATAAATTCCATAATTGATCTGTTATCTCATGTGCTTGTCTCTTTAACTGGGCTTGTATATCAAGAAGGAGCTTTTTCCTCCGATCCCGAAACCTCTGTGCCTCCCGGTTCTTTCCCACATATTCCGGATGAGTTTCCCGGTATTGCTTGAGGTAGCCCGGATGTTGGTCAAGCCATTCTTTGACACGAGAATAGTCATCTCGATAGTAGTCGGGATTCTTTTGCCGCCATCGCTTATTGTTTTCTGCTTTCAACGCTTTTTTACAGTCAGGGTGTCCACAAGTCTTCTGGCGGCTACCTGCTTTCACGTGTGGGGTAAATATGTGTTGACAATAAGGACATTTTTTCATCTTGGCCTTCCTAATGGATAGTGGAATTACACAAATCAGATAAATAAAAAGACCAAGATGAATGAGAATGAATCAAAAGGAAATGATTATATTCGGCTATTTGTCAGGATCATATTAATAATAAGGAAGGAATCTCAGATCGGTGTTAAAGGCGGATATTTAAACTGGGGGTAACATGGAGTTGCACATCAGATCTTTTGGTTCATGGTTTCATTCCAGGGGAAATCATAAACTGATTTAGGTCATCTTACGATGTAGGTACAAGAATTAGATCCGAAGTAAATGAAATCTCGATATCTATGTTAGCAGGAATGAAGAAGACTGCGGAAATGATATAGGTAGGAATTTTAGGTCGCCTGCTTTTGTCCATTTTCTCCTCTGCCAAAACGAGGTACTTTTTCACCGTCGTTAATATTGGTTCTGCTGATGGGTAGAATAGGGGATTTTATTGTGGAAGGAAATTCTTTTTCAATATGGTACAATAGTTAAAAAATATCTGTTATACACACCAGGGGTGGGTCAATTTATCTCAGCATTGATGGGTCAATTTTACTAAGCGCTATAGTAACCTTGCCACAAGTAAAGGCACAGAATAAATCAACAAAAATGGGAGGGAAATAGGAGTTTATTATGGAAATTCATGGATATAAGTATCCTTGACAAAGCAAGATAAGTTCAATAGTGTTAATTTATAGTTTGGTTAAATCGTTTAATCCTTAATAGGGGGAGACATGAATTGATCATTGCCTGAAATCCCCTTTCTCAAAATCAGATCGGGATGTTTTTATTTTGGACGTTTAGATCTTAAGGTGACATGGTTGCCCAACTTACTGCATTTTCCTTAGTGGCATTCTATGATATGAATGAGGAGGGTATTGATGAATTTGTACTGGGTAACAACTGAAGACCATGATGAAGATTGGTTCATTGTGGCTAACAATCCAGAAGAGGCCGCTACCTTTCATGAGGAAATTGAAGGATATGACCCTGGCGATGCAACAGCCGAGATAATCCTGGAATTACCAAAAGGAATCGTCACCAATGCTGGCTGGCCGTCAGACGATGTTCTGCAATCTTGTGGAGCCAATATTCTGGTTGAGGGACCAACACGCATCGTTGAAATCGGTGACCGCAAGTTCTGCGAAGGTTTAATGGAATCCACCATCAGGGCGCTGGACGATGACATGTTTGAGGATCTCGGCGAAGGTCGTCCGAATAAGACGCTCAAGTCAACGAAACATTAGGTGGTGAAATTCCTACTTTAAGCGTCTTCGTTTTAGGGAAAGGGTAGTAGAGGATATCGCCCCGCTTCTAATATAGAGAGGCGGGGTTTATGGTCAATGGTCTGTTATTTTATTCTTTTGATTTTGCCTTTGACCTCTTTTTGACACAGACCTTATCTTCCCTGACAATCGCACAGACCTTGGGATTGTCATAATCTTTACAATGGGTGTGATTATACATAGGGCATTCAGGATATTTTTTTGACATGGTTTCAGACGACGCCAGCCTTACAGATCTGTCTGGGTCTCCCTGTGAGATTAACCCACAGCGTCCTTCAAAGCTTTCCCGGGTACAAACTTGGGTACCTTCTTGGCCTTGATCTTGATCTCTGCCCCAGTCTGTGGGTTTCTTCCCTTCCTGGCCTTCCTTTGTGCCACCTTAAACATTCCGAAACCAATGAGGGTGACCGTATCCTTCTTTTTCAGCGTCTTGGTAATGGTTGAAAAAATACAATCCACTGCTCCCTTAGCCTCTTTCTTGGTTTTGACCACCTTGGCTACCTCATTTACTAAATCTCCTTTGTTCATGCTTCTTCTTCCTTTCTTTTGGATGGTTAAGTGATCGGTAGATAGTGCTTTACTAATGGAACTTTTTTGATATTTCAAGCCAAAAAACTGCGCCTTTTGACCTTATCTGTCAAACCTATCTGATATGAGAGACTATTCTTGACTATTTATCTGATTTCAGGATATTTTTCAAGAGATTTCAAGATGGTTGCTGCTAACCCCTAACTGGGAGAGCTATGCCTGAAAAAATGCGGAAAATAAAAAAGATTAGAAAGACAATTATGTGGATAATAATAATAACAGTAGTTAGTACAATATTTGCAATTAGCTATAGATTTTATTTATCAAAATCCTTTGCTTACAATGATGAAATCCTTCATTCTAAAAACTACAATAATGGAAAATTTGTAAACAGTATTCCGAATCCAAATTTTTCATTTAATAATTTTGGAAAAATGGTTTTAAAATATATCAAAGGAGGTCAAAGAGATAGAAAACCCTCTAAAACACTTCCTGTTATTGAAATCGGAAGTGAATTTTCCGACATTGCTTCAAAGAATTTGCGATTTGCATGGTTGGGACATTCTTCAATAATGATAGAATTTGAAAATAAAAGGTTCTTATTTGACCCTGTATTTTCAGAAAGAGCATCTATTGTTCAATGGATTGGCCCAAAAAGATTTCACAAATCACCTATTGAAGTTAGCAATCTTCCAAAGTTGGACGCTGTAATTATATCACATGACCATTATGACCATTTAGACAAAAATGTAATAAAACAGATAGGAAATCAAGAACTTATTTTTCTTGTTCCTCTTGGAATTGGAAAAAGATTAGAGGGTTGGGGGATAAAAAAGTCCAAAATTATCGAATTTGACTGGTGGGATGAAATTCAACTTGGCGATATTACGATAGCTTCAACACCCGCAAGACATTATTCCGGAAGAGGAATATTTGATAAGGATCTTACGCTTTGGTGTTCGTGGGCTTTAATATGCAAAAACCACAGAGTATTTATTAGCGGAGATACCGGAATGACTCCGGAATTTAAAAAAATTTCTAAAAAGTATGCACCTTTTAACATTTCATTCATGAAAATCGGGGCTTATGATGAAACTTGGTCATATATTCAGATTAATCCTGAAGAAGCCATTCAAATACAGCGAGAAATCAAGGCAGATGTATTAGTGCCAACACATTGGGCAACATTTGACCTGGGGCTTCATAGTTGGTACGAACCTATTGAGAGACTTATTGATGCTTCAAACTCTAAGGGAACAAAAGTTTTAACGCCTAAGGTTGGCGAAATCGTAAATTTAAAGCAATATGAAAATAAATATTGGTGGAAAGAATTTAAATAAAAGCGTATAAAATTGTATCAAAAAACCCAGGGGGGTGCTGAACTATTACGAGCAATATTTAGCATTTATCTATTACTACACAAAAATTCATGGGTATCCACCGGCAGAAAGTGATATACAACAATACTTTAAGGTGACACCCCCCACTGTCCATCAGATGATCCTGAAACTTGAACAACTCGGACTGATTCACCGTGTACCGAAGACACCACGAAGTATTCGAGTATTATTATCCAGAGAAGGGCTTCCGGACTTAGAATGAACATCACAGAATTGTACGAGTATACACGCAGCCAGGACATCAACAAAAGCAGTGGGAAGAACAGGAGATAAGCACCAAAAAGGGAAAAACAGGAGATGGTATCAAAATAGGAGTTGAGTTATGTTTAGAAAATGTCTTTTTTTAAAATTGTTATTTATTAGTATTGTTCATTTCTCATTTAATCAACCTTACGCGCAGGAAGAAGGTGAAATTATTATCATCAGTGAACGGGCAGGTAAAGAAATTGACCAGGAAGAACGAGATAAATTTAAATTATTTCAGGGTTTAAAAGGATTTCAATCAGCAGTTTACCTCAAGTTGCCTGACAATAGATATATTTTGAAAATGACTTATCTGGATGAGAAAACTGGTGAATTAAAGGTCGAACATATCCAAGAGTCGAAATTATCAATGAAGAACCGTAGAAATTATATTGACCGCTTTGAAGAAGTACAAGCACGAAAACATCAAAATCAAAACTTGTCAAAATATCAAACGGTGAGCTCAGCTACTAAGGAGAAAAAAATCTATTTCACCCTTCGATCAGGTCAGGGAGGATTTTCTGATGATCGATCCCCGATTGGCAAATTAGGTGGAGGCCAACTTACACTGGATATCAAACCAGGTAAACTTCCCATCGCCATTTCGATTTCCAATGAATCTTACACAAATAGCGCCAATCCAACCCATTCTTATGAAATAGCTAGTTTGTTTGCAGTGAATATGCTTTACATGGCAAAACTTTTCAAAAACGAGAGGGCAAATGTTTTTCTGGGAGGAGGTATTGGTGGGCTCGAAGTCCCAAAAGGTGAAAATGAGCCTGATGATATGGTGAGGGGTATCCTGTATAACCTCGAAGGAGGAATTAATGTTAGGCTATTCTGGAAGATAGATTTCTACGGTATAGGCAAGTACTTATATGCTGAGAAGAAAACTAATAGCATAAAAGTGATTGATTTCCGTGAAATATCGACATTCTGATACAGCCCTTGACATAGGACACAATGAATATAGGGTCTAACCACTCAATCCAGCTGACAGATCTACAGCTTAGCTGTTAGCCCGCAGCTGATCACGACCATTCGGCAATAGAAATGGAGACTATTATGATATCAAGACTACGAAAATCCACGGTTATAATCGTAATTACTTTAACATTTTTCAGTTACTTTTCTGTACAAGCTGAAGAGAGCTTAGGTGCCGGCGGTAAAAGCAGTCTTTGGAGAATCAAGTCACAGAAAAATACGATCTATTTGCAGGGATCATTACATTTGCTGAAAAGTGACAATTACCCACTCAATGCCTCAATTGAAAAAGCCTTTGAGGATAGCCAAATATTAGTATTGGAGGCAGATCCGAGGAAAATGCGTGACCCAGAAACCCAACAAATGATGTTGACAAAAGGGATGCTTGCTCAAGGAGATTCCCTTGAAGGCCAACTTAGCAAGGAAACCTATGACCTGGCTAAACAAAGGACGTCAGAACTTGGAATGGATATTTCAGCATTCAACCAACTGAAACCCTGGATGTTTTCCATGATTATTACGATAATTGAATTGCAAAAGCTTGGATTCAATCCTCAGCATGGTATTGACATGTATTTCTTCTCTAAGGCACTCAAAGCCGGGAAACAAATAATGGGACTCGAAACAATCGAATACCAGCTTGACTTGTTCGATAGTCTCTCTGCTGCGGAGCAAGATGCGCTTGTTCGCCAGACATTAAAAGATCTAGACATCATCCAAGAAAAAACGGATTCATTAGTCGAGGCATGGTCTATCGGTGATATAAAGAGGGTGGAGGCCATATTGCTGAAGAGCTTCAGAGAATATCCAACAATCTATGGGTTGTTAATCACAAGACCGAACAAGAACTGGGTGTCACGAATTGAATCATTCCTAAAGCAGACAGATAACTATATGATTGTTGTTGGAGTTGGTCATCTTG
>CAZMUW010000073.1:0-7038 GCA_964569645.1 uncultured Desulfobacteraceae bacterium
TGGATATTACAGCGACAACAGCGTGTTCCAGGGTAGTCGCGCCAGGGCGGGCCATCATTCCATTATTCCAACATTCCAATTGGGGCGAAGCCCCTAAGTTCTCCGTTGAGTGTCGAAAAACGGTCAACAGTGAACGGATAACGAGTCCTTCTCCCTTGACACTACATCAAAGATAACTTAGATTTATTGCCTATGTCAATGCAACAACTTAAGAAAACACGCAATATAGGTATCATAGCCCATATAGATGCTGGTAAGACCACCATAACAGAGAGGGTGCTCTTTTACACCGGCAGGTCTCACAAGATGGGCGAGGTTCATGATGGGGAGGCTATCATGGACTGGATGCCTGAGGAACAGGAGAGGGGTATTACAATAACATCTGCTGTCACCACATGCAAATGGCTTGGGCACACAATAAATATCATAGATACACCAGGACATGTGGATTTTACTATTGAGGTTGAGAGATCCTTGAGGGTTTTGGATGGGGCAATAGGGGTATTTTGCGCAGTAGGTGGTGTGGAGCCTCAGTCAGAAACGGTATGGCATCAGGCAGATAGGTATGGGGTTCCTAAAATAGCATTTGTCAACAAGCTGGACAGGCTTGGCGCAAATTTCGATGGTACTGTAAGGATGATAGGGGAAAGGCTTGGTGCCACTCCATTGGTCCTTCAATTACCGTGGGGCCTGGAAGAGGATTTTCAAGGTGTGATCGATCTGATCAAGATGAGGGCCATCGTCTGGAGTGGAGATGATCTCGGGGCCTCTTTTCAGGAAGTAGCTATCCCAGAGGATTATGTAGAAGAGGCTACCAGACGTAGGGAAAGAATGCTGGAGCTGTTAGCTGACAATGATGATAGCATAATGGAGAAATACCTATCTGAAGAAGAGATAGATATTCAGTCAATCAAGAGGGGAATCAGGCAGGCCACGATAAGGCTCGCCCTTGTTCCCATCCTCTGTGGCGCAGCACTGAGAAATAAAGGGATACAGCCCCTTTTGGATGGAATAGTTGAATTTCTTCCCTCACCACTTGATGTTCCACCAATAATTGGTATCAATCCGGAGACAAAAGAGCCTGAGTCCAGGTCTGTAACCTTAAAAGAACCTCTCTCTTCTCTGGCCTTTAAGGTAGCAATAGATCGGGGAAGAAGAATGACGTATCTCAGGGTCTACTCCGGAATAATGAGACAGGGCTCCATAATCTATAATAGCACAAAAGATCTCACAGAAAGGGTAGCCAGGGTCATGAGGATGCATTCAAACAAGAGAGAGAGGATAGATCAGGCTATAAGTGGTGACATTATTGCTGTCATGGGTTTAAAAGAGACCTCTACCGGTGATACCCTGTGCGACGAGGGTCATCCTATATTACTTGAGTCGATGGAGTTTAATCAGCCGGTAATGTCCGTGGCTGTGGAGCCAAAGCAGCTAAAGGATCAGGAGCGGCTTTTAGATGCTCTCACAAAAGTGGCTGATGAAGACCCTACATTCAAGTTTACTGTAGATGAGGATACTGGCCAGATAATAATTTCCGGTATGGGGGAGCTTCATCTGGATGTTTTAGCCCAAAGACTAAGAAGGGAATTCTTTCTTGATGTAAATACTGGAAAACCGCAGGTTGTCTATAGAGAAACCATAAGTAAAAAGGCTGAAATTGAGAAAGTTTTTGATAGAGAATGGGGTGGTGTAATGCACTTTGCCGGTATTAAGATAGATGTCTCACCCATGGGGAGGGGAAAAGGAGGTAAGTTTGTCAACAAATGCTCAAACCCCTTAATGACTGAAGAGTTTATCAACTCCACAGAGGAAGGGATAAAGGGGGCATCAGAAAGTGGGGTTTTGATGGGTTATCCGGTAGTTGATGTGGAAACCATTCTTCTGGATGCCAGGGTAAAGGAACTCCTATCTACCCCACTTTCCTTTAAGATTGTTGCATCAATGGCCTTTAAAGAGGCCTGTGAGCTTGCCTTGCCTATTCTTCTAGAGCCTATTATGAAGGTTGAGATAATTGTTCCTGAAGCGTTTGTAGGCGATGTAATAAGTGATCTGAATACCAGAGGTGGCAGGATGGAGCGGATTACAACTAAAGGGGCAATTAAGATACTGGCAGCTATAGTGCCTCTCTCTAAGATGTTTGGCTATTCAACAGCTTTACGCTCCGCCTCTCAGGGGAGGGCCACCTTCACCATGCAATTTTCTCATTATGATAAACCCCGATAATTCTCGTTGCTCGTTACTGGTTACTCGTAAAAAAACAAGTGACAAGTGGGGAGTAAGATTAAACACCAGTAACGAATAACGAGTAACGAGTAACGACTTTGACCAGAACAATCCTTCATATTGATATGGATGCCTTTTTTGCAGCGATTGAGGTGCTGGATAATCCTTCTCTAAAAGGGAAGCCTCTTATTGTAGGCGGCTCTACCAACAGGGGTGTGGTCTCTACAGCCAGTTATGAAGCCAGAGGGTTTGGTGTCACCTCCGCCATGCCAATATTCAAGGCAAAGGAAAAATGCCCGCAGGGTATTTTCCTTCCGGTAAAAATGGAACGATACAAGGAGGTTTCTATAAAAATCATGCATATATTGAAGGATTTTACACCCCTTGTTGAACCGGTATCTATTGATGAGGCCTATCTTGATATTACAGGTAGTGAGAATCTCTTAGGCAGCCCGGAGGAGATAGCCAGGCACATAAAGGACCGAATTGGCAAAGAGACGGGTCTAACATGTTCGATAGGTATCGCCCCCAATAAGTTTCTGGCCAAGGTTGCATCTGATATGCACAAGCCGGATGGTTTGACAATAATATCAGCAGATGAGGTGGATACATTTTTAGCCGGATTGCCTGTGGAAAAAATCCCTGGTGTTGGAAAAAGGGCAGTAGAAGGCCTAAGGCTTTATGGGATCAAAAGGGTTGGGGATTTAAAGAGATTCAGCAAAGAGCAGCTAACCGGATGGTTTGGAAGGTTTGGGTCAAGACTACACGAACTTGCCAATGGCAGGGATGACTCGGAGGTGGCCCCAGAAAGAGAGATCAAGTCTCTCAGCTCAGAGGAGACCCTTCAATCGGATACCGAGGACCTCACCTGTTTAAAGGACCTGGTAGCCTCCCATGCAGATAAGGTGGCCTGGAGATTGAGGCGAGAAGGGCTTAAGGGGAGAACTATCACCCTCAAGATAAAGTTCGATGATTTCTCCGAAATAAGCAAGAGCCGAACCATTGACTATTCTACAGATAGTACCAAGGTCATATCGGATTCTGCCATACAATTACTCTCAAATCATCCTCTAAAAAGAAAGGTCAGACTCATAGGGGTTGCTGTCTCAAAGCTAAAGGAGAGTAGGGATGGGTATCAACTGGATCTCTTCAGGGATTGGCACGCACAGGAAAAGCAGCAAAGGATAGATGAGACCATGGACGAGATAAAGAGGAGGTTTGGCAAAAAGATGATAAAAAAGGGAAGAGGGTAAGGGGTGAAAGGCCTGTTTCTAACTCTTTTTGTCTGGATCTTTGGCTTCAATACCTCAGTGACGGCCGGCATCCTTAGAATCGAGACCCAGACCGGGGTGACGGTAGCAGGTGATCAGCTCAAGGTAAGGGTTACAGCCACGAACAAAGGAACCGGACCTGCCCACAATGTCCAGGTTCACTTACTCCTCCTGACTGAACGACGGCACGGCCCGGTTAAAGGTCAGCTTGATCCTGGAGGGACGGATACAGTACTTTTCAAAAGAACTCTTGCCGGGATCAAAAAAGGCCGGTATCCTTTGACTGTCCTCGTTGATTTCCACGACGCCAATCAATACCCCTTTTCGGCTGTCTCTTGCACAACATTCTACTTTAAAGAAGACGCAAACCCCGATTTGCTATGTCTGGGCGGCAACATTACAGTGGAAACAGGAGGGGAGCTACAATTTACTGTAAAAAATCTGGGATTCGAGCCAAGAAAGGCTCGAGCAACCCTTGTTCTCCCCAAAGAGCTTTCAACACCAAGACCCCAAATCGCTCTTCAGATAGATCCCAGGTCCGAAAAAACAGTGGTCTTTGAGATTACCAATTTTTCTGCCCTTTCGGGTGCCGGCTACCCGGTCTTTTGTTACTTTGAGTACGATTCAGAAGAAACCCACTACACCGCTGTTGCCAGGGCCCTTGTAAAGATAGTAAAAGGTGAGAACTGGTTTAGGCGAACAAAACCTTTCTGGCTTGGCGCTGCAATCATACTGGGGGTAATCCTTGTCGCACTTCAGCTCAAAAGAAAAGGGTCTTGATTTAGCTGTCCATCTTATTGTCTTTGCAACCATCTATGGTTTTCTCCTGAGCTATTTTACACCTACCTGCCTCTTTTCAAAAACCATCACTACAGGCGGAGACACCCCCTCACACTATGCAGCAGCAGACTATCTAATCCACACACTCCTTCCCGGGGGCAAGATCATTGGCTGGATGCCGGGCAATTATGCAGGTTTCCCCCTGTTCCAGTTTTACTTTCCTCTTCCATTTCTTATTATGGCCCTCCTTCAGGTCTTTATGCCACTTCAAATCGCCTTTAAGCTGGTAACAGTTCTCGGCACCTTTCTCCTGCCCATGTGTGCCTATGGATGCTTAAGGCTTCTGCGACAGCCCTCTCCAATTCCAGCAGTAGGCGCTATTTTCACCCTTCCCTTTCTGTTCATGGAGGCCAACTCCATGTGGGGAGGTAATATCCCGAGTACCCTCTCAGGAGAATTTGCATACGGTCTGGCTTTCGCCTTGCTCGTGCTCTACATAGGATCTTTTTACCGGGGTATTAGGGAAAACAGGTATGCCCGTATCAACGCCTTGATTTTGACAATAATCGGCCTTACTCATGGATATAGCCTCCTTTTTGCCGTGTTTGCCACAACTTTTTTTCTTTTTACAACTCATGGTTTCTCGAAAAAACTCTGGTATTATTTAAAGGTAAACACCATCGCCTTTCTCCTGCTCGGCTTCTGGCTTATCCAGCTCCTCTGGTTTACTCCACACACCACTCCCTTTCATTTTGTTGGGGTTCTGGATGGCATCTCCCAGGTATTTCCCACAATACTCATCCCCCTTATCCTCTTTGCCTTAATCGGTACCCTCCTGATCCTGATCAAGGGTATTAGAGCAAAAAAGATAGTTCACAGACAAACAAACCTTCTGTGCTATTTCTGGTTCATTGTCTTTGTGGCAGGGGCATTTTATTTAATCGCCTATAATATTAAGGTGGTAGACATTAGATTCCTGCCCTATATTCAATTCTTTCTCCTCCTTTTAGGGGCAATGGGGATAGGTTTTATGGCGGAGCACCTTAAAGCTCGTCTGCTTATAGCCCCTCTTCTCGCATTCTTGACCGTTCTCTGGGTTAACGAGCACGTTACCTATATCCCTAAGTGGATCGAATGGGACTATTCAGGGTTTGAGGCCAAAAAACTCTGGCCCCAATTCCGGGCCATTAACGAGTACCTGAAGGGCTCCTGTCAGGATCCGAGGGTGGTATATGAACACGACTTGCAAAATCGGGCAGTGGGTTCTGTACGCGCCTTTGAAAGCCTTCCCTTTTTTTCAGGGCGATCTACCCTGGAGGGGCTCTACATTCAATCGAGCATTACATCCCCTTTTGTCTTTTATCTTCAATCCGAGATTTCTCCAAAGCCCTCCTGCCCGCTTTCAAACTATAACTATTCCAGGTTGAACATTAAAAGAGGGCTTGAGCATTTGAAAATGTTCAATGTCAGTCATCTTATCGCAGTGACCGATGATGTAAGGAAGGCACTTGAAAGATCCCCGGACGCAATCCGTGAAAAGGATTATCCCCCCTATACCATCTATCGCCTGAGGAAGAATCCGGACAGGTACGTCTCCCTGCTTGACTATGAGCCGACCCTCATGATTACAAAAAATTGGCGGCGAAACGCCTTTGAGTGGTTTAGAAGGGGTGATCTTAACGCCCACATTGTCTTCAAAGATAAACTTGATCCATCAGATGTCATACACTTCAAGACTGTCATTAAAGATCAATTCCCTGAAAACCCAATCTCAAACCAATTGAACCCCATGAACCCAACAAACCCAATAAACTCAACAAACCCAATAAACCCAACAGGAAGCCCCATCAAGGAGACCATTAAGCCCGAAGAAATCATTATTGAAACCACCAATATAGATCGCCCTCATCTTATCAGGGTATCGTATCATCCCAACTGGCATGTTGAAGGCGCAGACCGGATCTACCTGGTTTCACCCTCTTTTATGCTCATCTATCCGACTCAAGAAAAAGTTCGTCTCTATTTTGGGCGCTCCTTTCCCAATTATCTGGGAGTTGGGCTGACTCTCCTTGGATTGATCATTATCCTGTCTTCACTTAAACCTGTAAGGAACCTGATCTTTTTTCGTTATCCGTTATCCGTTATGCAAAGCCTTCCTTCTTTTTTTGACCAATCTTCACTTCGCATTCGCCTCCCTCATTTTCGATATAAGAAGCAGCTCCTATTTGTGGTAAGCGTCGGGATTTTCAGTGCCCTTGTGCTGACCATACTTTTAGATTATCACAACGACGCCACGACCATCTACAACAAGGGAATGTATTATTACAAAAAAGGAGATCACGAAAAGGCGCGTGTTTATTTTGGAAAAGGGATGAAGGACTTCCCTCTGTCTCCCATTATAGACCAGACCGCATTCCACTTTGCCATTACCTATTTTAAGGAAAATGCCTGGCAAAAGGCCCTGGATGCCTTCGAAAAGATGGCTATAACTTATCCTGAAAGCAGAAAGCTAACTGAGGTCTTATATCACATAGGAATCTGTCACTTGAGGCTGCACAAGCCAGAGGAAGCCATCCAGGTTTTTAACAAGGTTATTGAGGATTTTCCTGAAGACCGGTGGGCAGGATATGCAAGGGAAAGGAATTGTGAATTAGGGAATTGTGAATTTAGGAATTGAGGGATTACGGACATGGACACGGGTAACTGATAGAACTTAGTTCGCTTCGCTCACAATTGGAATACTGGAATGATGGAATAATGG
>CAZMUW010000074.1:0-7034 GCA_964569645.1 uncultured Desulfobacteraceae bacterium
TTGCGTATTGAATATAAGGGAGTCTTTTATCACACAACATCTCGCGGAAATGAGCGAAGGAGGATATGTTTTGCCAAATTGGACTATGGTAGATTCAAGGAAAAGGGTAGGAGATATCACTGTCAATTTGTCCTGATTCAAGGGCTGACCCCGTTTTTTTATATTTTCCTTGACACACAAGGAAAATTTCTCAATACTATCGCCCAAAAAAAGGAGTTCTTATCACCGGTATTTGCAGTCTCACCTGACATATGATAATGGTTCCCTATCTTTCACAGGTTCTTTTTGCCCTCTTTGAGACTTTCCCTGAGGAAGAACCTACTACCACATTTTTGCCTCCGCGAAAGGTTGGAATTTGGAGGGGTCGCACGGGCATTGCCCTTGGTTTAATTAAAAGCAATTATTGTAAGGTTGCAGCAAATGATTGATCGTGAATTGGATGTGGTGGTGACACCAAACGGCACATTGCAGGCAGAATGGATCGAAACAAAAGAAGGCATAAGTAAAAGCAGCCGACTGCTGCAGGAAGAAATCTTCAATCGGTTCGTCGCCGATGCCGATACCGGACTTCTCTTTTTGGGTTTCAGTGATAAAAATGTCACGCTTTCACCTTCCCTTGAATACTGGCGAAATTTTGCAGGGCTATTTACCCGGGAATTGAGCCGGACGCCTGATCTTGAAATAATTCGCCATCGAGCCCACATTGCCATTGATAAAGAGAAACTCGCCACTCTATCGGAGAGTGCCCCCCTGATGCCGGGCTCTGAGTATATCAGCCCAAAACTGCTTGAAACGGTCTGGACAAAACTGGGTTCGGCGTTTTCCCGGGCAACGAAATCCCATGGGGGAACCGTTGAAGAATTTATCCGGAGTTACAGCCCTGATGTCCATCTGGTGGGTCGGGTATTTTTTCATCTGGTAGAAAATAAGGATGAAAATTATCCATTTGCGTTTTTGGCCACCTATTCGACAAGACTGAACAAACAGGGAAAGTCAAAACACCTCTCCCTCAAATACGCATTGAAGGAGTATGAAAACGATAAGGATAAATTGCTCGAACTGCTTGCAACCGTCCATTTGGCGGCCAAACAAAGCGCCTTATTAGCGGATCTTCTTGACAGCGGTCAACTGTTTCACCCCATGGCCTGGTCGGCGGCAGAGGCCTTCTCATTTTTTAAGGAAGTTTCAATTTACGAAGACTGCGGTATCTTGTGCCGCATTCCAAACTGGTGGAAAGGAAAACCATCACGGGTAGGGATAAATATCAGTGTCGGTGACGCAAAACCGTCTTTGGTCGGTATGGATGCCATTTTGAACTTTAAAGTGCAGCTTGCCCTTGGGGATACTGAAATTTCCCCGGAAGAAGCAAAACGGCTTTTACAGGAGTCAGAAGGGCTCGCATTTATAAAAAACAAATGGGTGGCGGTAGATCCTGAGAAACTAAAACAAACCCTGGATGCCTATGAAAAAGCAAAAAAAATGATGGATGAACAAGGTTTGAGCCTGAAAGATGCCATGCATTTGCTGCTCAAGCCCGAAACGTTGCTGGACGGGTATGCCGATGAGATAGACTGCAGTGTCTCAAATGGAAAATGGCTCGAATCGGTCATGAATAAATTGGTCAACCCGGACCTGATTTCTTCAATAAAACCCGGCCGGGGCTTTAAAGCCGCACTCAGGCAATATCAGCAAAAAGGCCTAGACTGGCTGCTTTTTTTACACTCCCTCAGGTTTGGCGCCTGTCTGGCAGATGACATGGGGCTGGGCAAGACCGTCCAGGTACTCGCCTTTTTGCATATCTTGAAATCCGGTTTCAAAAAATCCACTTCAAGTCGTCAGGCCAGCCTGCTGATTATTCCAGCCTCCCTCATTTCCAACTGGGCCAATGAAATCGAGCGATTCGCTTCTGAGATAAAATTTTTTGTGGCCCACCCGGGAGCAAATTCAGGGGCAAAGGGCGAAGCGAAGGACAAGAAATCATTGAACACCTTTGATCTTGTGATCACAACCTATGCCCTGGTTCAAAAATACGACTGGCTTCAATCCCATTCCTGGAACTATGTTATTTTGGACGAAGCCCAGGCCATAAAAAACCCCGGGACCAAGCAGACGAGGGCAGTAAAAACCCTCTCTTGCCGTAACAGGATCATCATGACCGGGACCCCGATTGAAAATCGACTCTCCGACCTTTGGTCTCTATTTGATTTTTTGAATCCCGGGCTGTTGGGCAATGCCAGAGAGTTCAAACAGTTTTCGAATAAATTAAAACAGGACCCTTCAGGTTATGCCCGATTGCGCAAACTCATCCGTCCTTACATTTTGAGACGTTTGAAAACTGATAAATCGGTGATATCCGATTTGCCGGACAAGATTGAGATGAAGACCTATGCCACCTTGAGCAATAAACAGATCCTGTTGTACAAAAACTTGACCGATGAGATAAAAGAAACGATCGCGGAGGCTGATGGAATTCAGCGAAAGGGGATGGTCCTGGCTTCCCTGATGAAATTCAAACAGCTCTGCAACCACCCGGATCAATATCTCGGAAGCGGCGGATATGATGAAAAAGAGAGCGGGAAATTTGCCCGACTGCGTGAAATCTGTGAAACCATATGTGAAAAAAGGGAAAAAGTTCTGGTCTTTACCCAATTCAAGGAGATCACGGATCCGTTGGCTGAATTTTTGGAAAGTATCTTTAAGCGCAAAGGGCTGATCCTGCACGGAAGTATCCCGGTTGGCAAAAGGAAAGATATTATTGAGCAATTTCAGAGCCCGGCATACGTCCCGTTCCTGGTGTTGTCTTTGAAAGCGGGCGGGGTCGGGTTGAACCTGACGGAAGCCAACCATGTCATTCATTTTGACCGCTGGTGGAATCCGGCTGTGGAAAATCAGGCGACCGACCGGGCCTTTAGAATCGGTCAGAAAAAGAATGTGGTGGTCCATAAGTTTTTAACCAAAGGCACCGTTGAAGAGCGTATTGATTTGATGCTGGAAGAAAAGGCCCGCTTGTCGCAAGATGTGATTGCGGTTGCCAGCGAGTCCTGGATAACCGAAATGAAAGATGAGGAATTATTGGATCTTTTTAAGCTGACATTATAAGTACAGGACATTTTTTTGACAGGATTGACAGGATAAACATGATTTACTCGAACTTATTGAGAACTTACCAACCTGGGAGGTAAACAATGGCATATTGGGGGTATCCGCGTTATGTGTCTGTTGGGGAAAAAAGAGCCAAAGCAGAAAGAAAGCTAAAGCAGCTCAGGAAAAAAAATCCTGCTATTCATCCGATCGTTATTGAAGGATCCGCGATCGCGAAAACCTGGTGGGGAAAGTCATGGAATCTCAACCTTGAGCGATATGCGGATTACAGCAACCGCATCGGACGGGGGCGCAGTTATGTTCGTCATGGGACGGTGCTGGACCTTCAAATCGCTCCAGGGCAAGTAAAATCCCTGGTCCAGGGCTCCAGAGCAAAACCGTACTCGGTTATCATCAAGATCAAAGGGATAGGGAAAAATATCTGGAAAAACATGAAGGCGGCTTGCGCCGGCAAGCTGGATTCATTGCCGGCGCTCTTGGCCGGGCAATTCCCCAAGGCGCTGGGTGAAATATTTATCGCCCGGGGAGAGGGGCTGTTCCCGTCGCCCAAAGAGATTGAATTTGACTGCAGCTGCCCGGATTGGGCCTATATGTGCAAACATGTGGCTGCCACGCTGTATGGTATCGGGGCCCGGCTGGATGAAGACCCCGGCCTCTTTTTCAAGCTCCGCAAGGTTAAAGTAGATGATGTCATCCGACAGACAGTAAAAGATCAGAGTGACAAGCTGTTGAAAAAGGCCGAAAAAGCGAGCGCCAGAACGATTGCCGAATCAGATCTTTCCGGTATGTTCGGCATTGATATGGAAGAAAATATCGATTTTGATTCTCCCAAGACCGCCAAAAAAGTATCCGGCGCCGGGAAAACACCCCCAAAAGCGGCTAAGAGAACCAAAGCCAAAGCTTCAAAAAGAAAACCCGGTATCAAAACCAATACTAAGAAAAAAACAAGCCTGACGTCACTTGAAAAGTCCGGGTTGAAAAAGGGCTCAAAACCGGCGGCGGCCAAAGCCAGTGCAAAAACGCCGGCCAAAAAAGACCCTGCCAAAATGAAGACCCAAGGGCTCAGAGATACTGCGAAGGTACTTGCTATTATCAAGCGATCAAAAAAGGGGGTTGATGTCGCGACCCTGAGACAAAAGACCGGAGTTGATGAGAAAAAAATCAGGAACGTGATATACAAAGCATTCAAGGAAGGCATCATCAAGCGAACCGGCCGGGGAATCTATCGAGGCGGACCAAGATAATTGTTGATATTGCAATTGAAGATTGTGAATATGGATTGTATTATTGGCTTGAAGTGGCAATTTGGGCTTGAGACTGGCGGACCCAAAAAAGCAGTTGTGAGCTGACAGGATCAAATCGACACAACATCCCGGGTTATGTGAAACAGTGGGGCTTTACAATTTAAAAACTTGGGGTCAGCCCTTGAATAAGGACAAAACCGATGTTTGAGGAAATGTTATGGCGAGGCCGTTGCGTATTGAATATAAGGGAGTCTTTTATCACACAACATCTCGCGGAAATGAGCGAAGGAGGATATGTTTTGCCAAATTGGACTATGGTAGATTCAAGGAAAAGGGTAGAAGGTATCACTGTCAATTTGTCCTGATTCAAGGGCTGACCCCGTTTTCATGACTTGGGACAAATGGAAGAGGGAGGCTGGTTGTAAAGCAACTTATGAACTTAGGGACAACCCTCGAATCGTGAATTGTCATCTATGTGAATCATGTCCTGCGAGATGGCCAAATCTTTATTCTTGATACAAGCACCTCCTACGATCCCTCTATCTGCATTTAAAAAAGAAAAGACGGCACCCCTTCGAGGTGCCGCCTTCGAGAGCCTACTTTGTTACAGTATCTCTACGTCTTTGGCTTTAGGGCCTTTTTCGCCTGTCTCGATCTCAAATCGGACTCTCTGGCCTTCATTCAGGCTTTTGAATCCGGATGCATTGATGCTACTGTGATGGACGAAAAGATCCTGACCATTATCCTGCTCAATAAAACCATAGCCCTTTTGGTCACTAAACCACTTCACTGTTCCTTCTGCCATAGCGCTTTCCTCCTTTCAAAATATTTTCTGCGCAGTCAGGATGAACGCTTCGGCAAAATAAAAAGACCATTAAAGTTGGTGTCACAGCTCTAATGGTCTCGATAATTTCCCTTTTCAAAAACTGTCAATCCAAACTTGCTCCAGGTATATTAAAACAGATTTACAGGATTGTCAAGATTATTTTGCGAAAAAAACATTGTGAAGCAAGAGGGTTACATCCTAAGTATTAAATATTGAGGACAATTGGGGTCAAAATGAGATACAATGGGCAAACATAAGAGGTAAGGTGAACAAAATTTAGGAACGAATGCTTAATATTTGAGTAACGTTCAAAAGTTGAGGCCTAATTGTTCTTTAGGCCACATGATAAACATTCAATAATATCTATGGTAATGACAATTTCTTCAAGGTGATATCTATAGGGCTCAGATGAAGGTGGTTAAATATTTGGGCTTTAACAGACCATTTGCAGATTCCAAAAAGGGGGACAATCCTATATTCAATATGAAATCGAATTAAAGGCGGTTAAAGGTCTTCCCCTTTAATCGCCTCTTCCTTTTTCAAGGGTGGGCGGTTGAGGGCATAAGGGCTTATGGCCGTTTGATAATCGATCAGTGTTATGTAAGAGCTGCAAAAGCTGTGATTCCAATTATATCGGGAGCACGGTTTTTTGTTTTTAGCAATTACATAGAATAGACTATGACATAAAGGGGACTAAAGGGGGACGTCCTTAAAAAATCAAATAACTCCTGAAAACAAGGAATACCAAGGCGGTTGATCTTTTTTGTTTAACCGCTTTTCTTTTTTGGAGGAGGTCTGAGGGGAGCCCCTTGGGCCCCAGCACAAGGCGGGACAGGTCTACCGTGGGAGGTCCGTGAATACATGCACAGACGTTTCAGCTTTCATATCTCATTTGATAGTCTCAACATGGGTATATTCAAGAATTTTACTATCAGATGTCACAAGAGAGCAATTATATATCCTAGCTGTTGCCACTATTATCTGATCAGCCGGATCTCCATGAAATTCACCAGGAAGCTGTGTTGACTCTATTGCAATGTTAGGGGAGATTTCCAGAAGTCGTATGCCTGGATAGTTCAAGGCATTTTCGAACCAATCCTTTATTGGGCAGGGCAAATCGATCCTATCGTATTCTACAAGTTTAGCTATTTCCCATCAGGAAATTGAGCTTACACCAATTACTTGAGACTCATTTTCTTCTATTATTTCTGACAGGCGCTCGGTTAAATTTTTAGTCCCATGAACCCACCATAACCAGATATGAGTATCGAGGATGATCATTTCAACACATCCCATTCATCCTCAGCAACACTTCCAAATGGATCATCATATCGTAATGGTTTGCTTCGTAATGGATAAAGATCATCCCCTTCCTTTTTCCGCCTGGGACCCTTGACAATAACTTCAACCTCTTCTCCTGGTTGAAAGGGTAATCCTTTGATAGAAATCTCTCCATTATTCAAAATTTTGGTTTCTACCCGGTGTTCCATTATTAATTACCTCCTATTTGGCAGAAGATAACATATAGCTTGAACTTAGTTCGCTTCGCTCACAATTGGAATACTGGAATAATGGAATAATGGGTGAAGGAGGACAAGATCACAAGGTGAAGGAGGAAAAACGGGACAATTGTTTATTGGCAAAACTCCTCTTGACAGGGGAATTAATAAATGAAAAACTTCTTTTAAAACCAACATTCCAATATTCCACCATTCCATTATTCCAAGTGCAAGGCAAGGACTCAAACCCCAAAAAATTCCTATAATTTCAATAAGTTGTAGAATTTCCGAGACGTTTAATTAATAAAAAGAATTCCCTTTTCGGTGCTCCCTCACCTTGGCAGCCTTTTTAGCAACTTTTTT
>CAZMUW010000075.1:0-6981 GCA_964569645.1 uncultured Desulfobacteraceae bacterium
AATTTGCACCGATGAGAATAACGGCATCTTGGGAGGCTACCACTATAGAGGGTCCAGGTAGAGCCGAGTCAAATTGGTTCCCAGGGCCTCCATCTAATGGGTCCTTCAATAAACCGTATTAGTTTTATGATAAATATTTGCCCTGCCAGGATCGCTCCACCATAAAGGTTCTTTAGAGGATTCTCCAGCCGCTGACCAATTGCCTTTTCCAAAAAGTCCCGGTATGCGGATGATGGCCTTGCGAGATTTTTTTGCCAGGAAGAGACATGGAAAGAGAGAGTAATTGAGGGCAGCCGCTGGGTGGAGCGGATCCTCGGAACATAGCCTTGTTAGTGTCAAGTATTTGGCACATGATTAGATTCCGAATCAAATTCACCTACATTTTTACATCCAGATTCCATAAAAAAAGTCCCAACTATCTGGAATTATGGGATATTCCTCCTTTTCTCAACTTTGGCATGATTCCTGCTGAGATAGTACAATAGAGTATTGGTCGCCCTTTGAAGTGATGATACCTTCGGTAGAAGATGAAAAAGCATTAAAGAGGGATCTCTGATCAGCAGGCAAATTCCTTCTTGCTGCCATGAAAAATGTGGGTTAACTGACAAAACCAATGCCTAATGGTGAGAAAATCGATGGCAGAAAAATCACCTAAATATATTTTGATCATGGATAATGAGGAGACGGTCCGGACAACCGTGCGTGAATTTCTTCAAAAAATTGATTACAACTGCGGCGTCGCCTCAGATCCCTCTGAAGCCTTAATACTCCTCGACAAGCACCCTTTCAATCTGGTCATCTCAGATATCACCATACCTGGAACGGATGGCATCCGGTTCATGCAGGAGGCAAAAAGATCTTTTCCCGATTTGGACTTCATCATCATGACAGGCTATGCATCTGAATACTCCTACGTGGACATTATCGATGCAGGCGCTGCTGATTACGTGACCAAACCCTTTGAAATGAAGGAATTAAGGGCTAAAATAGGGCGGATCGAAAGGGAGAGACTGATATTAAAGGAACTCACAGATACCAACGACCAATTGGAAGCTGCCATAGAGCGGGCCAACAAGATGGCCGTGGAAGCCGAGATGGCCAACATTTCCAAGAGTGAGTTTCTGGCTAACATGAGTCACGAGATCCGCACGCCCATGAATGGGGTCATAGGTTTTGCAGATATACTGCTTGATACCAATCTGGATGAAAACCAGATCGATTATGTAAGAACGATTAAGAAGAGCGGGGATGCTCTACTTTCTTTAATCAACGATATCCTTGATTTCTCAAAGATCGAGGCGGGAGAGCTGGATTTTGAGGACATTGACTTTGATCCGGAAATTCTTGCCCATGATGTCTGTGGGCTAATCCGTCCCAGGATTGAATCAAAACCGATCGAGATCCTATACCATATCGGGGATAACATCCCTTCCCATGTAAAAGGAGATCCATTAAGGTTTCGGCAGGTCTTGACCAATCTGATGAGCAATGCTTCCAAGTTTACCGAGTCTGGAGAGATTGAGCTCTTCCTTGATATTGAAGAGGAAAAGGATGACCGTGTAAAACTTCATGCTACAATACGGGATACAGGCATCGGCATCTCGACATACAGATTGTCCAGTATCTTTACGCCCTTTCAGCAGGCTGATGGTTCGACTACAAGAAAGTATGGAGGTACCGGTCTGGGTCTATCTATATGCAAGAAGATATCAAATCTTATGCATGGCGATGTCTGGGCAGAAAGTGAGGTTAATAAGGGGAGCATCTTTCACTTTATTGCATGGCTTGGAAAAGCTGAGGATAAAAAGGCCAAGAGATTTGAACCTGTCTCACTCTCTGGCAAGAAGGCCCTTATTGTTGATGATAACCAGAGCAACCTGGATATATTAACGCACGTTTTAGAGTTGGTTGGCATACGTGTAGTTGCTCTTACAAATGGAGATGCGGTTGTACCGACTTTGCAAAAGGCCCTGGAGGGTGAGAATCCATTTGACCTTTTGATCACGGATATTCAGATGCCCGGCATGGATGGGTATGAAGTAGCGAAACAGATTCGCGATCCCAAATACCAATTCCCAAATATCCCTCTGCTTGCTCTATCTTCCTTGATGGAGGAGGATGCCAAAAAGTGTGAAGAGGCAGGATTTGATGGTTTCCTGAACAAGCCGATTCGCAGGGGAAAGCTATATACGATGTTGGAGAGAATAATGGGAGAAATGGAGGATGAAGGCGAAGATGGTGAAGTAGTAAGAGAGAAAATAATTACCCAATATTCAGTTCGGGATGAGATGAAGCGTTCTGTGCGTATCCTTTTAGCAGAGGATAACCCGGTCAACCAGAAGTTGGCAAAGATGATGCTGACCAAGGCTGGGTATCAAGTAGAGCTGGCCAATAACGGGCAAGAGGCAGTTGAAAAATACACGGCATCTCCCGAGAATTTTGACCTGATCTTCATGGATGTTCAGATGCCAGTGGTGGATGGAATGGAGGCAACAAAAGCAATCAGAGAAAAGGGATTTGACACTATTCCAATCGTTGCCTTAACCGCCCATGCAATGAATGGTGATAAGGAAAAATCCCTTAAAGCAGGCATGAATGATTATATTACAAAGCCAATCAAGCGGGAGCTTGTTTTTGAGATCCTTGAGAAGTGGGTTTTTAAAAAGGAGACGTCATGAATTTTGGAAAATTGGCAGAAGATTTGGGCTTAGAAAGAGAGGAGTATTTGGAATTAATTGAGCTTTTTATTGAGACCGGTATGTCTGACCTGGATAAACTACAGTCCGCAATTAAAGAGGAAAATACAGAGAAAGCTTTTAATGCAGCCCATTCTCTAAAAGGCGCTGCTGGTAGCATTGGATTGATGGAGCTTTCTGAAACCGCAAAGGAGATCGAAGAGAAAGCCCGTAATGATCGCCTGGAGGAAACCGCAGAAGCTGCTCAAGCACTAAAGAAAAAGCTGGGCGTTATCGCTGAGCTTCTTAGGCGGCGAGACGGCCATTTAGCCCGTTGGTTCTGAAAAAGCCATTGTATTGCACCGGGCCAATCTGATCTGGGAATTACACCTGACTTGCCAGGAAAAATAATAGGAATTGAAGATATCCATGAACGGGAAATTACCAAGGAGTTACTATCTTCTAAAAGACATTTTGAGACCATTTTCTTGCCTCCAAATAAGCCTGCCTCAAAGGATCTTTCTTCTGCAATAGAAAAAAATTAAAAACAAGTATTAAAAAATCCAACATTAAAACTTGACCATCCGTTGTTAAGTGCTATAAAATTCGTGAACAACAGGCAGTTAGTAAATTATAAACTCAATAATATTAAGCATTTATGACATGCGAGATAGAGATAGGTATGATCTTTATTGATATCCTCAATGCCTTTGAGAAAATGGGCGGTTTTTGATATAACGTGGCACAGGCTATAGCAGGTGTTAAATAGTAGAGATAAGATATGGCAGATAAGGGATGATCCCCCATCTGCATCAGGGCTGGCGAGAGAGCTGGGGATATCAAACCTGCTTGCCTCCCTCCTGATAAATAGAAATGTATCCTCTCCGGATTCAGCCAGATCCTTCCTTTCCCCAAGACTTGGAGCCCTAAGAGACCCATTCCTTCTCAAGGATATGGACAGGGCAGTTGAGCTGATAACCGGTTTTATAGAAAAGAAGAAAAGGATAACAATTTACGGTGATTACGATGCAGATGGACTAACTGCAACAGCTCTATTGGTTGATCTTTTCTCCGGATTGGGCACCCCGATTTCCTTCTATATCCCACATAGACTTGAAGAGGGCTACAGCCTGAATGAAAAGGCAATTAGAAAGATAGCCGCAGATAATACGGGGCTCATCATTACTGTTGACTGCGGTATCAGTTCTCTATCAGAGATTGCCCTGGCCAAAAAACTTGGGATGGAGGTCATTGTAACAGACCACCATCAACTTCCTTCCAATTTTGAGCCAGTCTGTCCCACGATTAATCCATTGAGGACTGATTCCTCTTTCCCCTTTAAGGAACTCTCCGGGGTCGGTATGGCCTTCTATTTAGCTATAGCCATAAGGTCAAATTTGAGGGAGGAAGGCTTTTTTAAAAGTAAGGGTGAACCTGACTTGAGGCCATACCTTGACCTTGTTGCACTTGGGACGGTTGCTGACATAGTCCCTTTAATCGAGGAAAACAGGATCCTGGCAAAAAATGGCCTTAAGATATTGTTAGATAGTCAGAGACCCGGAATCAAGGCATTATTAAGGGTGTCTGGTATAAATAAGGATCAGATAGTGTCTACTGATGACATAGCCTTTAGACTGGCCCCAAGACTTAACGCCATGGGGAGATTAGGATCGGCAACAAGGGCGGTTCATCTACTTACAACAGACAATGAAACGGAAGCCTCTTTAATTGCCACTCAGATGGACTCCCTTAACGCTCAGCGCCAGGCAATAGAAAATAGAATTATCTCAGAGAGCAAGGAAAAGATCGAGAAGATGGGGGACTTGGAAGCACGCCGAACAATAGTCCTCTTTGATCCCAGATGGCACCGGGGAGTAGTGGGTATCGTGGCATCCAGGATTGTAGAGGAGTACGGTCGCCCAGCCTTGATCCTTAAGGTTGAGGGAGATCTCCTGAGAGGATCGGGTAGAAGCATAGATGGTTTTGATCTGTATAAAGCCCTATCTGATCTCAGTGATCTATTAAAGCAATTCGGGGGTCATGATCATGCAGCAGGAATCAGTCTTGAATCTAAAAAGATAGGGGAATTTTGTGATAGGTTCGAGGAGCTTGCCAGGAAGAGAATGGATCCAGAGGATATGACTCCGAAAATAGAGGTCGATGCCAAGCTTAGTCTGGAATCTATCAATCCGCAGGCATTAAAAGAGGTTGAAATGTTACTGCCCTTTGGCCACAAGAATCCCCAACCTATCTTCTGGGCTGGTCCTCTGAAGGTTATCTCCTCCAGGGTGGTAGGAAAAGATCACCTGAAACTAAGGATAAGAGAAAAGGGGATCACCTTTGATTGCATAGCATTTAGGAAAGCCGCATTCCATCCACTCGAGGGGAAATCAGTGGATATACTCTTTAACTTAGGAACCAATACATGGCAGGGAATAGAGTCGATTCAACTTGTGATAGTTGATCTACGGCCCGTCGGGAAATAACCTTGCCGCCTCTTCAATATCTTGTGGAGAGAATATAAACAGGGATTTTCCTTCACCCGGGATAGCAGAACCGTAAACATGGTTGATATTTATCCCTTCCTTACCAAATTTTTCTGCCATTTTGGCAAGGGTACCGGATTTATTATCAATAGTGAGCGCAATAACCGGCATCACGTCAAAGATGTAATCACCCCTGGCTAAGAGATCAACTGCCTTATCAGTCTGATCTGCCAATAGCCTGATCAGGGCAAATTCTGCTGAATCTTTCCTCATTGATCCATAACTGGCAGCAGGGGCAATCCTTTTAAGAGATTTTCCTCTGGCCCTAAAGAGCTCCTGGACATATTGAGATGCATCCTGAACGGTAAGGGCATCGATATTGATTCCTGCCTGAGACAACGCTTTGGTAAGTTTCCCCAATTCCCCCGGGATATTCTTTAGAAAAAGTGATATCTCTGTTCTTACCATTTTCCACCCCTCATTTGCCTCGCTCTCCCATGTAACCTTTCATGTACTTAAAAAACTCTGAGTCCGTTGAAAGGATAAGGGTGCTCTCTTTATCCAGGGTCTCTTTATAGATATCCAGGGTATAAATAAAGGAGTAAAAATCAGGGTCTTGTCCATAGGCCTGGGCATAAATCGTTGTGGCCTCGGCATCTGCCTTGCCCTTTATCTCCTGGGACTTCCTGTATGCCTCGGATGTGATCCTTTTCATCTCCTTTTCTGTATCACCTTCTATCTTCCTCGCCTCTCCCTTCCCTTCAGATCGAAACTTCTCCGCTATCTGCTTCCGCTCTGCAATCATCCTGCCATAGACAGATCTTTGCACCTCTTCTACATAATTTAATCTCTTTATCTTAACATCTACCAGTTCTATGCCGAATTTGGCCAGCTTTGGCGTTGCCTGTTCCATGATGCCCTTGGTAATTTCAGCCCTCCCTGTTTTGACCTCCCCCAGCGGACTTATTTCCTTTACCTCATCCACTCCCGCCTCACGGGTATCCAGTTCCCTGTTGGTCATCCTCACGGTCTCAATCAAGGGGTAAGAGGTAATAAAGTTCCTTACCGCAGGGTCTATAATGTCATCCAGCCTGCCAAGGGCGTTAAGCACATTATTGGCTGTCTCAAAGAACTTCAGGGGATCAATGATCTTCCACCTGGCAAAGGTGTCTACCCATATAAAGGTCTTGTCCAGGGTTGGGATCTGACCGGGATCCCCGTCCCATTCAAGAAGGTTTTTTGGGAAATAGTTTGCCTGTTGAATAAGAGGGATCTTAAAGTACAAACCAGGATCCGTTTTTGGCTTCCCGATAGCCTTACCAAACTGGGTAACCACCACCTGTTCAGTTTCGTCCACAACATAGACCGCCCCCGAGAGGATAAAGATAATGATAACGATCAAACCGACTAATATTTTGACTTTCATTTCTCAGCCCCCTTCGCCACCCCTAAATTCAGTAAAGGGAGGACATTTTTTTGGTCTTCATCAATAATATACTTGCTTCCCAATTTCGGAAAAACATCCTTCAAGGTCTCAAGATAGAGCCTTCTCCTTGTTACATCCTTTGCCTTTGAATACTCGGCATAGAGAGACAGAAACCTGGATGCATCGCCTTTGGCCCTGTTGACTCTGTCAAGGGCATAGCCTTCGGCAGACTTGACGGTCTTCTCGGCATTTCCCTTGGCCGCTGGAATGGCCTTGTTATATTCCTCCCTGGCCTGGTAGATCATCCTCTCCTTTTCTTGAGTTGCCTGATTAACCTCATTAAAGGATGGCTGAACCGGCTCAGGGACATTTGTCTTCTTCATCTCAATGGTGA
>CAZMUW010000076.1:0-6897 GCA_964569645.1 uncultured Desulfobacteraceae bacterium
TTCACTTTAAATTCCCCCCTTGAGGGGATTCACTTTAAATTCCCCCCTTGAGGGGGGTTAGGGGGGTGTTCTTTTTCAAGTTTTTCTATGCATTTATGGATCATTTTCAACACTCCGTCCAAATTCTTTTTGATATCAATGTCTAAGAAACGTAGCACTTTAATACCTAATAATTCTAGACGGTTTTGCCTTTCTCTATCAGAATATTGCTTATAATTGTGAGTTTCTCCATCAACTTCAATTGCAAGCATAAGATCATGACAAAAAAAATCGACAACATATTCATTAATTGGTTTTTGACGTAAAAATTTATATCCTCTTATCTGTCGATTCTTTATTTGTTGCCAAAGTAACACTTCAGAAAGGGTACTATTATTTCGAAGTTTTCTTGCTATTTCTTTTAATTTGGGATTGTATGGAATTATTTTTCTTCTTGCCAATTTGCTTTACACCCCCCTAACCCCCCTCAAGGGGGGAATTTAAAGTGAATTCCCTCAAGGGGGGAATTGATACAGATATTATCTTATCTTTTAAAAACCAACAATATTGATTAATCATTCTATAGATCTTTCGAAGAAAAATAAAAATAAAAAATCTCATTTTTCAAAGAGCGAAATGTAAGCTAGATAGTACAGGAAATCCCATTTTTAAACCAATAAAAACCGGCCCAAAGCATGTGATGGTCATTTTTGTTCCTTTAACTTTAGGCACTTAACAAGCAGGAAGCAGTAAGCAATAAGCAATAAGCAGTAAGCAGGAAGCAGTAAGCAGGAAGCAGTAAGCAGGAAGCAGTAAGCAATGAGCAGTAAGCAGGAAGCAGTATGCAATTATCACTATTAGGCACTTTAAACTTTGGGCACTTAAAAAGACAAGCCCTTGAGTAACCGGATAACCTTGAGCCACCATATATCTACAGGCTTTCCTGCTTGACACCCAACCATATTCTTCCTATTCTGCGTTAGTTAAAAACGCCTTTTTATCATTTAGAGCAGGATAGCTCCCATGTACCAAGCCCAACTCCGCTGGCAACCAATATCTGCCCTCCTGGCCCTCGCCCTGATCTGGGGGGCCAACATGGCCATCATCAAGATCGGGGCCCGCGAGCTGGCCCCTCTGTTCATGGCCGGCCTGCGCTCCCTGGTGGCCAGTGTGTGTCTTTATATCTGGATGAAGGCCAAAGGGACTACTCTTTTTCCTTCCAAAAGCGTCCTTCTTCACGGAATCGTAGTCGGACTGCTTTTCGGCTCCGAGTTCGGCTTCATCTATGTGGGGCTCGGATACACTCTGGCGTCCAGAACCTATATTCTCGTGTACACCGCTCCCTTCTTCGTGGCCTTGGGGGCCCATTTTTTTCTTGAAGGTGACCGGCTCAATCCCTGGAAGGCCGCGGGCCTCATCCTGGCCTTCGCCGGTGTGGTGGCCCTGTTCATAGGGGACCTGGGCTCTTTTTCCCTCAGTACTTTGCCAGGTGATCTAATGGCCCTGGCCGCTGGCGCAATGTGGGGATCTACGACTGTCTACGTAAAAAGATACTTGTCTCACCGGACCGTGCCCCTTCAGACGCTTTTCTACCAGGTCTTCTTTTCTGCCCCCCCGTTGTTCTTTATGAGTATCGTCCTGGAACATCCCCTTGTGTCCAGCTTTTCCCTGGCTGCGGGCTTCTCGGTGTTTTACCAGTGTATCATAGTCGCCTTCCTCAGCTTTCTCCTCTGGTTCAAACTCATCTACCGCTACCCTGTCAGTCTCCTCCACGCCTTTTCCTTTTTCACTCCAGTCTTTGGTGTGTTCCTGAGTGGGGCCCTTATCCTGGGCGAGGTAATCAGCCCCAGCCTTATTATGGCCCTGACTTTAGTCAGCCTGGGTATAGTTATAGTCAACCGCCGACCCAAGGTCAAATCAACCTTGGAAACTCAGGCGTAAAAATTCAGGGTCACACGTTGATTGGCGGACATCCTCAGATAACAAATTATGGAAACACAGGTGGGATCTGGAAAGATTCAAAATCCCCAATCCTTCAATCTTTCCAACATCCTTTCTCTGTGGGTACCTGGCCAGTAAAATCGTTTACAGGAAGGGCAAAAAAGGATCCTTTCAGGGTACTTAAAGAAAACGAAATCAGGAACATTCTCCCTGGCTACCTCTCCTTCAGCCCTGGATAGAGGTGAATTACAGATCAGACACATGCTGAACCAGTTTCCATGATCCCGTGTAAGTTTTAGGGTGCTGTCAACTACCTTTAGTTGATCCTTCACCAGATCCCTGTCTATGAAGATAGAATTCGAATATAACCTCACTGTTGCATGATTCCTTGTCAGGAGAACTCTCCCCTCCATAACCAGCTCGGATAATCTTTGATCCGGATAACTTGACTGGTAAAAGGTATCATAACTCATAATCCTCAAGTATCTGGCTAACTTGCCAAGCATGCTATCAGCCACAAATAGTATTGGGTTTGTTGTGTTCGTTGTGTTAACCTTAGACGCTTTAACTCATTTTTAGGTGAGTAGTTAGTGCCTGAACGAAAAGTCCGTTCAGGCACGATTTTGGATTTTTGATTTTGGATTTTCGATTGAAAAAATCAAGTAATATTAACTTGTTGAAATTACCTGAGAAAAATTGAATATTTTTTTACGAGGTTTTCGGTCAAGCACCTAGATAGAAAATATGATAGGTTTTATTTGATAAGAACCCCCTTGATGGTCTAATAAGCTTAAGACATACAAGAAAACCATCCAATAGTAATAGTGAAAAGTAAATAACAATAAGATTGATGTCAATGGAAAAGTGGATCAGACGAAACCATTAAGTGCTCTTGGAATCCTTTTAATCCCTTTAAAAATCTAAGAAAGAACTTAGCCGCCTGCGGCGGAACTTTTTTGACAGGATTAACACGATTAACAAGATTTTCTTTATATCCTGAACATCCCGTCTATCCTGTCTGAAAAATGGGATTTCCTATACTATTCAATTACATAACCAAATCTTACCCTATCCATAAGGTTGTCCAATGCTCCTCCAAGGATAAGGGAATTCTTCCGGGGTACAGGGAATTTTGATAGCTACCCCTTTAATCACTTGACCGGTAACATGTGCTAATCTATATTTTTATCATTTAAGATAAGGTAATGGAAATTAAATAGAGTATTGAAAGATGAACGAGGAACGAGGAACTGGGCAACGTGTATGATGTGTGTTTGTGGTCCGTTGTTTGTTGCCTTTTGCAACGGACTACGGATTTTCCATTTTCCGTTATAAACCCAACAAACCCAAATAATGTCAGAAAAAATAGATAACCTGACTACAGTAAAGAGAGGGATAAAAGATAAGGTTAAGCTCATAGAGGTAACCGGTATTACCGGTTCTGCTCTGGCCTACCTATTATCTCAGCTTCTAACAGAGATAGTCCATCCCTGTCTGATAATCCTCCCCAACTCTGAGGAGGCAGGAAGATTTTACAAAGACCTGGATTTTTTTCTTCCCAACCAGAATGATAAAGGGGTATTCCTTTTTCCTTCTTATGACATCTCTCCCCTGACAGGATTGAGTCCACCAAAAGAGTTGATAAGCCAGAGGATAGAGGCCCTTTATTCTCTCTCAACCTCGACTGATCCGGTTGTTGTTACCTCATTGGAGGCCCTCATGACATGTCTTTTGCCGAAAGAGATCCTCCTTACCTCAGTTGACTACATTGCTGTTAATGAGGAGATTGACAGGGATGATATGATAAAAAGATTAATGACTTTTGGTTATTTCCGGACCTCATTAGTAGAGGAAAGGGGTGATTTTTCCGTAAGGGGTGGTGTCATTGATCTTTACCCGCCTTTATATGATTCAGCTGTTAGGGTTGAATTCTGGGGAGACACGGTGGAATCCATTAGACTTTTTAATCCGGTCAATCAGAGATCAAAGGCTGATGTAAAGGAGCTAACCATTCTCCCTGCTAATGAAATCATTCTGAGCTCTCCCCACATTAAAAGGGCCAGATCAATGGGGAGACTTCCAACAGGTTTGGAAACAGGAGGGTGTTTTCCAGGACAGGAGGCATGGATACAACATTTTTATTCCCATCTTGATACCATCTTTAATTATCTTCCCAGAGGAGGCCATATATGCATTGTTAAATCAGATAATTTTACGGATAAAGCCGGATCTATCCTGGAGAAGCTTAATAAGGAGACAGGAAGGTTTCAGGATGAGGCCCTGGAAAAGGGAAAACCTTTTCCCCAAACTGATAGGCTTTTTCTTGGCATGAAAGAACTGAAAGAGGCCCTTGATGGATATTCCAGGATTGATTTTATCGATCTTAATATCGACACCGGCCTTAAAAATGTAGGACTGGTGGTAGATTTCAAGGAATCATTGGGGCCAGCTATAGAATATGACTATAAGGATATCAGCCATCCAAAGGTCTCACTTGCCCCTTTGGCAGCCAAAGTTAAGACATGGATTGAGGAGGGAAATCAGATCATACTTATCTGTAGAACAGAACAGCAGGCAAGGCGGCTAAAGGAAATCTTGCTCAATTATCAACTTATGGTCCTGGAGATACTACCTGATTGGTCACAGATAAAAAAGAAAAGGGGCTTATTCATCTGTTTTGGATATCTTTCTCAAGGATTTAGATTTCTGGATTCAGCCCTGATAATAATTACAGAGGATGAGATCTTTGGAGAAAAAAAGGGGAAAGAAAGAAGAGCCAGAAGGGATAGGACGGAGGCCATCCCATGGACAGGACTCAGTCAATTGCAGGCAGGTGATTTGGTCGTCCATCAGGATCACGGCATTGGGCGCTATGGTGGACTTTCAAAGATGGAGATCGGCAGCAGGGTAAGAGATTTTGTAGTTATTGAGTATGCTGACAATGATCGCCTCTACATCCCGGCAGACAGGATAAACATTATCCAGAAATATATTGGATTAGATGATGGGAATCCCCAGTTAGACAGGCTCGGTGGTAAATCCTGGATATCGGCGAAAAAAAAGGCCAGGAGGTCAATAGAAAAGATAGCCAAAGACCTTGTTAAGCTCTATGCCATGAGAAAGTTCCACAAGGGTTTTGCCTTTTCAAAACCGGATAACTATTACAGGGAGTTTGAGGCAACCTTTGACTATGAGGAAACTCCGGATCAGATCAAGACTATTGATGATATACTAACGGACATGGAGTCAGAGAGGCCAATGGACCGGCTTATCTGTGGTGATGTAGGTTTTGGCAAAACAGAAGTAGCCATAAGGGCCTCTTTTAAGACTGTTATGGACGGAAAACAGGTAGGTATCCTTGCCCCAACAACTGTTTTGGCTGAGCAGCATTACCAGACATTTGTAAGGCGCTTTGATTCTTATCCTGTCAGGATCGCTGTCCTAAGTCGATTTATTCCTAAATCAGAGCAAAAAAGGATAATAAGCGATCTGCATCTTGGCAAGATCGATATTATTATTGGAACCCATAGGATCTTCTCAGGTGACGTTATATTTAAAGATCTGGGCCTGTTAATCATCGATGAGGAACAGCGCTTTGGTGTCAGGGACAAGGAAAGATTAAAAAAATATCGGCATTTCGTTGATGTCCTTGCTATGACAGCTACCCCCATTCCGAGGACCTTACATTTGTCCTTGATGGGGGTCAGGGATCTGAGTATCATCCAAACCCCACCTGCTGACAGGCTATCTATTCAGACATATGTGACCAAATCTGATGACGGTACCATATCGCATGCTATAGAAAGGGAATTAGACAGAGGAGGACAGATCTTTTTTGTCCACAATCGGGTCCAGACCATTGAGACAATGGCGGATAAATTAAGGGGGCTTGTTCCCAGGGCCAGGATTGAGATTGCCCATGGCCAGATGAAGGAGAGGGATTTAGAGATGGCGATGGTCAGGTTCCTGGCTAAGAAGACAGATGTCCTGGTATGTACTACAATAATAGACTCGGGGCTGGATATACCCTCGGCCAATACTATAATCATTAATAATGTTGATCGCTTTGGCCTGGCTGAGATCTATCAGCTCAGGGGGAGAGTTGGCAGGTCCAATGTGAAGGCCTACGCATATCTCATGATCTCGGATGGCTCTACCATGACTAATGATGCCCATAAAAGGCTAAAGGTTTTGATGGATTTTTCTCAATTAGGCTCAGGAGTCAATATTGCCTTAAATGATTTGAGGATTAGAGGGGGGGGAAACATACTTGGTTTCTCTCAATCAGGTCATATCAAGGCCATGGGCTATGAGCTATATCTAAAACTGATAGAGCAGAAAATAGCAGAGCTAAAGGGGGAGGTGTGGCAAGAGGAGATATACCCCGAGATAAATGCTGATCTACAGGTTTTTATTCCTCACGGCTATATTGAGGAGAGCGATGTCAGGCTTGATATATACAGACGTCTATCTACCATTAAGGAGGAGTTTGAGCTAAAGGAGATGGTAAGGGAAATTGAGGATAGGTTTGGCCCTCCGCCAAAAGAGGTTCTAAATCTTATCTCTGTTATCAAGATCAAGTTAGGTCTTAAAAAAATTGGATCAACGAGGTTAGACGTTAAAGATGGCTATATGATCTTTTCATTCTCTAAGGATACCCATCTAACACCTGAATTGGTAGATTTAGTTACTAATCACCCAGAGAATTTCTGTTTCTTATCCGATCAAAAACTCAAGGTGATTAACAGGGAAAAAGGGTCCTTTGCTGCCCTTGAAGAGGCAAGGGAGGCAATAGCCCAGTTTGCCCAATATGTAAAAAGGTAAGTAAGGTAAAAGGTTAGCAAAATTCTCATTGCAATTTCCCCAAAAATATCTTAATCTAATTGCTTCAGATCATTTTTTATATAAATTTATAGTATAGAAAATCCCATTTTTAAACCAATAAAAACCGGCCCAAAGCATGTGATGGTCATTTTT
>CAZMUW010000077.1:0-6848 GCA_964569645.1 uncultured Desulfobacteraceae bacterium
GCACAAATCGAATGCTGCTAAAAGCGCCATGATTTCAATAAGTTGTAGAATTTCCGAGACGTTAATTAAGGGGGAAAAATGGTAAAAATAGCTAACGATGTTACCGAGCTTATAGGAAACACTCCTTTAGTTAAGTTAAACAGAATCACCTCTGGTGCGGATGCTACCGTTGTGGCTAAGTTAGAATCTTTCAATCCACTTTCCAGTGTCAAAGACAGGATAGGTGTAAGTATGATTGAGGCCGCTGAGAAGGATGGATTTATTAGGGAAGATACGATTATCCTTGAGCCCACCAGCGGCAACACCGGTATTGCCTTAGCCTTTGTCTGCGCTGCTAAGGGATATAAGCTCACCCTTACCATGCCTGATACGATGAGCCTTGAACGCAGAAGCTTGCTTAAGGCCTTTGGCGCTGAGTTGATCCTGACCCCAGGAAGCGAAGGGATGAAAGGTGCAGTGAAGAAGGCAGAAGAATTGGCAGAGCGTGAATCCCGATATTTTATTCCTCAGCAATTTAAAAATCCAGCCAACCCGGAGATTCATTGCAAGACTACTGCTGAGGAAATCTGGCGGGATACCGATGGCAAAGTGGATATCTTAGTTGCCGGAGTAGGCACAGGAGGAACAATTACCGGGGTGGCCGAGGTAATTAAGAAAAGAAGGCCTGAATTTAAGGCGGTTGCAGTTGAACCCAAAGACTCACCGGTCCTTTCTGGTGGAAAGCCCGGGCCCCATAAGATTCAAGGGATTGGTGCCGGATTTGTACCCGATGTTTTACGGATGGATTTAGTAGATGAGGTAATCCGGGTAAGTCATGAGGATGCCGCACAGGCCGCCAGGAGGTTAGCCAAAGAGGAAGGGTTATTTGTGGGTATTTCCTCCGGTGCGGCTGCCTGGGCAGCAATCGAGGCAGGCAAAAGAAAAGAAAACAAGAATAAACTCATTGTTGTGGTTTTTCCGGATACAGGAGAAAGGTACCTTTCTACAGAATTGTTTAAGGAAGACTAAAACATTTGAGTGGTTAAAATTATTTCAGGAGGTAAGGGTAGTTGAGAGGTTACCAGTTTGGTTATAAGCATAAAAGTTTGTGGGGTCAAACCGAATTTGAGAGGAATTTGAATTGACATTGAAAGGAAAATTAAAAAAGTTAGAAGAGATATTAGCTGAAATGGAAAGCGTCCTTATTGCTTACTCAGGTGGCGTGGATAGCACTCTGGTTCTTAAGGTTGCTAAGGATGTGTTGGGAGATAAAGTCCTTGCTGTTACTGCAAAGTCTTCTGTCTATCCCTCTGAAGAGACAGCGCAAGCAAAGGCCTTAGCCCGGAATCTAAAGGTAAGACATAAAATCATAGAGACCCGGGAAATGGCCAATCTCAAATTCGTGAATAATCCAAAAGACAGGTGCTACTGGTGTAAAAGGGAGCTATTTTCCGGATTAACAAGTATTGCGAGAAAGAACAATTTGAAATATGTCTTAGACGGCACGAATCTTGCTGATTTAGATGACTTTCGTCCCGGTATGAAGGCGGCTGGAGAATTTGGGATAAGATCTCCCCTTAAAGAAGCCATGTTTACCAAAGAAGATATCCGCTCTCTGAGTAAACGCCTGGGCTTGCCTATATGGAACAAACCATCCCTTGCTTGTTTTGCCTCTCGCTTTCCCTACGGGATGAAGATAACTAAAGAGAATCTTAACAAAGTTGATGAAGCAGAGAGGTACTTAAGGGGATTTGGAATAACTCAGGTAAGGGTAAGGCACCATGACAAAATAGCCAGAATTGAGGTACTGGAGGAGGATATACCTAAGTTGTTAGAAGAGAAATTCAGGAGCCAGGTTATATCATACTTTAAGAAATTGGGTTATTCTTATGTATCAGTTGATTTGCAAGGATACAGAACAGGTAGTATGAATGAAGTTTTTAAAGGCGATGATAATAGATGAATCCTGTTAGACCTTTTTAGTCTCAATGGGATGTTCGAAGTAATAAGAAATTTGGTAATTTATTATGTAAAAGATACGGGATATTGAGAGTTCTAACAGGATGAAAAGAATATACCTTGATTATGCGGCCACTACGCCGACACACCCTGAAGTGGTAAAGGCAATGCTGCCCCATTTTACCGATGTCTTTGGCAATCCTTCAGGCATCTATTCCTATGGTCAGGAATCAAAGCAAGCCCTGGCTGAGGCACGAGATATGGTTGCGGCTCTCATTGGTGCCGATAGTGAGGAGGTTGTTTTCACCAGTGGTGGCACTGAGGCGGACAACTTCGCCATAAAGGGTATGGCCTTCGCCAACGAGAACAAGGGAGACCACGTTATTACTAGCTCCATCGAGCACCACGCGGTGATAGAGACGTGCAAGTCTTTAGAGCCAAAGGGATTCAGGGTAACCTATCTGCCGGTAGATGAGTATGGCTTTGTCGACCCCGGCGATGTCAAAAAGGCTATCACCAATAAGACCATCCTAATTTCGGTGATGCACGCCAACAATGAAGTGGGCACCGTAGAGCCGATAGCCGAGATAGGCAAAATCGCCAAAGAAGGGGGGATCTATTTTCATACTGACGCAGTGCAGACGGTGGGGCACATCCCGGTAGATGTGAATGAGCTTGGGGTGGATCTACTCTCTATGTCAGCCCATAAGTTATATGGTCCCAAGGGGATTGGAGCGCTGTATATCAGAAAAGGCATTGAGTTAGTCTCCTTTATGCATGGCGGTGAGCAGGAGAGAAAACTGCGGGCAGGCACAGAGAATGTCCCAGGAATTGTCGGCTTTGGCCGGGCAGCAGAGCTTGCCCAGCAGGACATGAGCGAGGAAGCGCAGCGGCTGACCTACCTTCGGGACAAACTGATTAAGGGTACCCTGGAACGTATTGACAATACCCACTTAAACGGGCATCCTTCAAGGAGGTTGCCCAACAACGTCAATGTAAGTGTTGATTTTGTAGAAGGGGAATCAATGCTTCTAAACCTTGACCTGGAAGGCATTTGTGCCTCTACCGGGTCAGCCTGCAGCTTATTAAGCCTCGAGCCATCTCATGTTCTATTGGCAATGGGGCTTTCCCATGAACAGGCGCTTGCCTCGCTGAGGTTCACCATAGGGAAGTGGACCACTCAGGAGGAGATAGAGCAGGTTTTAGATGTCCTGCCCAGGGTTGTCGCAAATCTTAGAGCGATGTCGCCGCTTTTGAAGAGCAACAGATAGGATAGGAAAAGATGGGTGATATGCGTTATATAGTGAGAAGGTGAGGAGCATTTCAAGAACCCAAGAAATGTGTGACTGGGCAAAACAAGTTCTTTTGGAATCCTATACGACAGTTTAGGCGGAAAATGAACGCCGCAGGCAGTAGTCTTTTATGACAATGATACCGTAGTAGGCGGCGGAACAATAGAGAGAACAGGAATGTGGTGGAATGGCTAAAATAATTGCGGTGTGTAAGAGTAGGCAAAAAGGCACGAAAAAAGAGATTGTACCTGAAGGCATCCTTAAGGAGGATTATGGTCTTGCTGGCGATGCCCATGCCGACTGTAACACTCATCGTCAGGTAAGCCTGCTGGCAACTGAAAGTATTAATAAGATGCGAGGTCTTGGCTTGGATATAGGCCCTGGAGATTTTGCTGAAAATCTTACCTGTGAAGAAATAGATTTGGTCTCATTGTCTGCTGGTACACGGCTCTCTATAGGAAAGGGAGTTATCTTAGAGGTTACTCAGATCGGCAAAGAGTGCCATAGCGGATGTGCCATCTATCGTCAGATAGGCAAGTGCATCATGCCCAAAGAAGGAGTATTTGGCAGGGTAATCCAGGGAGGATTGGTAAAGGCAGGAGATACAATAAGAATAATGCAGAGGGGGAAGTGATGGATAGTGTAGAGATGCTTTCCATACAGCGTGTTACTAAGGAAGGCAAGAAAGACACGGAAGACATGGTAACAAGGGAACTACCCCTCACCATCATCCTAAACAACCGGGAGTTGGTAACCTTGCTCTGCTCGCCTACGGATCTAAAATATTTGGCTATCGGTTTCCTTTCCTCCGAGGGGTTAGTCAAAGGCAAGGATGAAATCAAGAAGATAACAGTTGATGACCGGAGGGGCGTGGTGCGTGTGGAAACCGAGGAGGATAAAGAGTTCGCTAATGAGCTTATATTCAAGCGGTTCATAACCTCGGGCTGTGGAAGAGGGGCCTCTTTTTATAGCGCTGCTGATGTCCGGGGGCAGGCAAAGGTAGAATCTCGAATTGGAATATCAGCCCTTGAGGTCTTTTCCCTGGTAAAGGAGTTCCAGCGTTGCTCCCGGATTTATAGGATGACCGGTGGCGTTCACAGTGCTGCCCTGTGTGATACCACAAGCATCTTTGTCTTCGCCGAGGATATCGGCAGGCACAACGCCATTGATAAAATCTTTGGTCAATGTATTCTGGAAGATATACCGACGGGTGAGCACATGATAATCACCAGCGGCAGAATCTCCTCGGAGATATTGCTCAAGGTAGCCAGGAGAGACATTCCCGTAATTATCTCCAAATCTGCCCCTACTGACCTGGGGGTGAGGTTGGCCAATGATTTAGGTATAACCCTCATCGGCTTTGTGCGAGGAAAGAGGATGAATGCCTACACCAATAACTGGAGGATAGTGACTGATGGACAACAGGGATATGAAGTTAATTGAGAAAATCCTAGGCCTCAAGCGAGAAAGGAATGCCGTTATTCTGGCTCATAACTATCAGTTGGGCGAGGTTCAGGATATTGCCGACTTTGTCGGTGATTCTTTAGAGCTGAGTCAGAATGCAGCCAAAACAGATGCAGAAGTGATTGTATTTTGTGGGGTTCATTTTATGGCGGAGACAGCCTCTATCCTCTGCCCGGATAAGATAGTGTTGCTTCCGGATTTAGACGCCGGCTGTCCTATGGCAAACATGATTACTGCTGAAGAGCTGAAGGTAAGAAAAGGGGAACTTCCGGGGGCTGCTGTGGTCTGCTACGTTAACTCCACGGCGGAGGTTAAGGCGGAGTCAGATGTTTGTTGTACCTCGGCTAATGCGGTTAAGGTGATAGAAAGCCTGGATGCGCAGGAGATATTATTTGTTCCTGACCAGTATCTGGGTCATTATGTCTCTACCAAGACTGATAAAAAGATGTTCTTCTGGCCCGGCTATTGCCCCACTCACATGAAGATACTCCCGAGACATATTACTGAGCTTAGGCAGGAGCATCCCCAGGCTAAGGTAGTAGTTCACCCGGAGTGCCGAGCCGACATCATAGCTCTTGCCGACGAGGTATTGAGCACGGGGGGGATGTGCAGGTACGCCAGGAGAGAGGACGTCAGCCAAATGATAGTGGGTACTGAGATAGGAATGATACATCGGCTTAAGAAGGAGAACCCGGGTAAGAGATTTATCCCGGCATCTGATCAGGCAGTCTGCCCGAATATGAAGCTAATCAACCTTGAAAAGGTACTGTGGTCTTTGGAAGAGATTACTCCCCAGGTAAGAGTTCCTGAGAAGACCCGCCTTAAGGCAAAGGCCGCTGTGGATAGAATGCTGGGGGTAGTTTAGATGAAGGGGTGGTAGGGGGCTGAATATGAAATCCACAGAGTTTAGGGTCAAGAAAGAGCCTCATTGCGAGCATTGAGCTTCTAAACTTTTACTTTTGTTCTGGCTTATTAATATCCTCTTTCCCTTCCTCCTTCTCAAATATCTCCTTTGCACTCTCTAAGTCTTTGAATCTTTCGTAACCATTCAACGAAATTCGCTATTTGGTTCCGGCTTGTCCGGGTTAGGTATTATTTCCATTTCCTTGTAAACCCCAGAACACTCTCTTCACACCAACTCATCCTATATCCATTAAAACTATTTCTTTATTGATATGCATACCACAATATACTATTTTAACTTACAGACTTCTTCAACCTTGCTCCAAATTTTTGGACATATTTACCATTGATAAAGCATTGAAATTTAAGCATTTATATTTCTTGGTTAATTTGTCATATAAAATTGCTTGTGATCTCAATCTGGTACAAATTCAACCTATTGCGAATGCCCAATTTTGCTGGCCTTGGTTTATATTCTAATGATAACAACTACTTAACTAATAAACCATTTAACCATTTGACGAACTCTGAACTTATATCCATTTCCATATACTTTCAAGCAAAGCGATCTTGGAGGCACCTATGGACAATAAAAAATTCATCGATATCCGCAAAAAGCTGAACAAGACACAGAAGGAAATGTCTGAAATACTTGGCACTTCTCTAAAAGCCATTCATAGTTACGAGCAGGGATGGCGATTGGTGCCCACCCATGTGGAGCGGCAGGTCCTTTTTTTGCGCTCTATGAAACAAAGGACCAATAGAACGCATAAGTCGTGCTGGGCTATAAAAAGGTGTCCCCTCGAACGTAAGAAAAAGTGTCCGGCATGGGAATTTCAAGCCGGCCATTTGTGCTGGTTTATCAACGGAACCATCTGTGAAGGAACCGTACAAAGGGATTGGATTGAAAAGATGAGGATATGTAGGAATTGCGAGGTGTTTTAGCCATTGCTGAATCCTGAGGAGGATCATTCACTGTGAAAAGATGATTTATATTGAGCTTTGGCACACAATCCGGGAGAACAGATATCTGTCCATACCGAAACCCCAACAATGCCACCCGGCAATGTGAAGACTGATTGCCTGGTTGTTAGTGGAGGGCCCACATGTCTTGCTCAAAAACTTATAGCCGCAACGTGCGATGGTCTTTCCAATAAACATATGGATAAATGAAAAGAGATATGAAAAGCTTCAGAAGGCTGGGATCCCATGTGTCAATTCCATAGAGGTGTTTGCTCCATTTTTTTCTTT
>CAZMUW010000078.1:0-6830 GCA_964569645.1 uncultured Desulfobacteraceae bacterium
TCTTACAAATTCTTTGACCTTAAGGATATCGTACGCCCTTTCCACAAATGATAGGCCAAAGGTATCCACCCCCTGTTTCAATCCAAAATCAATTAAATCGAGATCCCTGTCTGTCACTGCATCTATAAATATTTTTGCCCTTGGTAGGTTTAGACCTTTGTGGGATAGTAAAGGCCCACCAATAATAACTTTGCACCTCACCTCATCATCCGATACTTCCTGGACCCTTAACTGTAGAAAGCCGTCATTGAGAAAGATGAGGCTACCTTTAGACACGCTCTGTGGTAATCTTTTGTAATCGACAGGTATAAGTGAGGCTGTACCAAGGATATCCTCAGTAGTGAGGATGACATTGTCATCTTTTTTCAGTACAATCGGTTCGTTCTGCAATTTGCCAACGCGGACTTTAGGACCAGGGAGGTCAATCAGGATTGTAACTACACGGCCCAACTGTGCAGCGACAGAGCGGATACGCCGTATATTTTCTCTATGATCCTCAAGGTTGCCATGAGAGAAATTGAGCCTGGCTACGTTCATGCCACTCCTGATCATTTCCTTAAGGACGGAGTCTAAACAACAGGCTGGCCCAATTGTGCAAACGACCTTTGTTTTATGACCGGATAACTGCAATTTTTCACTCCTTTTCAAAAACCACAACCTGTTATCTATACGCCTACTGCTCAATCATCATTGAAAGATCTCCACCCCCAATAATCCTAAAAACCTCTTCTTTTCTCTCTTCCAGCGGATGTCCCCACCATACCCGGCGCACCAGCAAGTGAGGCCCCTATACCCATGTTGATGGCTGCAATCTCATCTTCTGCCTGTTCAACGGTCAAACCCATTCTCTTGGCTTGTCCTGCAAGGGTGAGACCGATGGAGGTCGAAGGCCCTGCTCCCGGGGATAGGCTCTTTTATTCCCAGGTAGAAAAACGATGAATCTTTTTCCAGCCTGGTGGCAATTATCCTCTCCACAAGCCGTGTATGTTACAGTATTCCCGGACTGTCACTTCTTGGGCATCAATATCAAACGTAGCTTCCGGTGCATCCCCAGGCTTCAAAAATTGACGGTAAGCCTTTCCATCTGCAATCATCTCGATCCATTCGATATAGTGTTTTTCCTCCATAGGGTGGGGAGCGCTGCCGACCTTTACCTTGATGCCACCTGCGGTCTTTTCCACCACAGGCACATGTTTCTCCTTAGCTGCATCAACGGCACCTTCCACCAGAAGCTTCATCGGCTTCCCGCAGCATACGAGCTCCCCTTTCCCCTCGTGGAGCACCTCTACGATGTTTCCACAGATCTCACACTTATAAACCTGTAGTCTCTCTGTCATTTCTATGCCTCCTCTCTTTAATAATTTTTCTTAATTTCTGACAGCTTCTCAAAATGCTTCCGTTCCTCATCGATGATCTTGTCAATAGAGTCATGGTGACTTTTGGAAACGAATCTTTTAATTTCGTGATAGTACAAAATGGAATCTAACTCACGGCGGATTGCAAAATTGATGGCCGAAGCCGTATCTTTAATCCTGGATAATTCCGATTCCATGGCTTCCCTGGTAAAAACAATGTTATTATCCACATAACTCCGCAGATAAGCACCATACTCGCCCGGATAACTCTCCGGCGTCTCTTGTTTTTCTATTTTTGAAAGCATCTCCTTGAATATCGTTCTATGCTTATCTTCCTCATTGGCAAGATAAGTAAACATCTTTTCTGTCTCTTCGTCCTTTGCTGTGTGGGCTACATGACCGTAGAAATCATTGCCATTTTCTTCAATCCTTATAGCAATCTCGAAAATATCACTCACTTCAAAAACGCTCATTTTAGACTCCTTTCTCAATTTTTCAACCTGTGCGGTTAGGCTTTTTTTACCGCAAAGGCGCAGATTACGCAGAGGTTACTTCTTTTTTTGTTTTCCGCTGACCCCAGAGGAATAGGCTTCGCCCCAGTTGAATAGCTTACAGATTCAACGGGGTAAACATTCCACAGGGCAGGGAGGCCGGAAAGCAAAAAGCCATAGCCTTATGAGGGGCAAAATTTGGCAAAGCCAATTATCCAGCAGATTTACAAAAGCAGGTTTTATACGCAAACCATGCGTCTGTATAATTAGCCGGCATCGTACGGCCATCTCCCTGAGCTCCGCCAGGTCTTTGGTCATGGCCGCCCATCCATACCAGTAGGCATAATCAGTAATTCTCTGTCAGCAGCTCAAAATAGGCCTGTTCATGGTCGCAGGCCGGACATCTCTGGGGGGCTTCGTTGCCTTCGTGAATATATCCGCAGTTGCGGCACTTCCACTCAACCACTTTGTCCCTCTTGAATACCTTTCCCTCTTCCAGGTTCTTTAACAAAGCAAGGTACCTTTTCTCGTGCTGCTTTTCAGCCCTGGCAATGGACTTAAACAACTCGGCAATTTCGCCAAAGCCCTCCTTCTCGGCCGCCTTTGCAAATTCGGGATACATCTCGGTCCACTCGTGATGTTCTCCCCCTGCCGCTGCCTTCAGATTAGTAGCCGTGTCATCAATCACCCCGGCAGGGAAACTACCCGTGATTTCCACCTCACCGCCCTGAAGGAACTTAAACTCCCTCTTGGCATGTTCCTTCTCGTTGTCTGCCGTCTCCAGGAAAATGGCAGCAATCTGTTCATAGCCTTCCTTTCTTGCCTTGGAGGCAAAATAGGTGTACCTGTTTCTTGCCTGACTCTCCCCGGCAAAGGCGGACAACAAATTCTTTTCGGTTTTACTACCTTTAAGTTCCATAACTCAGCCCTCCTTTTTTTAGTAAAAATCCGGGCCCGAAGGACCCGGCTTTGGTTATCCCCAGGTGGGATTTTGTCGCAAAACTCTGAGGCAGAGCCCTCTGTCTCTGACCTGGCCCTGAGGACCAGGTTTTCCATGTTAGAATAAATATCAGTATTTATATTTCCTGAGCCTCCACAATATGGAGAGCAACAGGTTGTATCAGCAAGAGTAGAACCCTGTTTGCAATAAGGGCGACTAATCTGGCATCGTTTTAGATAATGAATATAACAATAGAACCCCCAAGAGCAGAAATCCTGCATTTTGAAATCCTTTTTCCTCATGGGTTTCCGGAATTAGATCGGAAGCACCGATATAGAGAAAGGATCCCCCGGCCATTGCTAACAGTAATCCTACCATCCCTTCCGACAGACCACCGACGAAAGCGAGTGAAATCAGAGCTCCCACTGGAGTAGCCAGAGCCACGGCAATGGATAGCTTCAGGACAGTCTTTCTTTTTATCGAGGCAATCAGGATAGAAAAGGTGGTAACACCTTCAGGAAGCTCATGTAAGATAACTCCCAGGGAGGTTAATAAACCCACTTTTGGATCTACCTCGAAGCCCACCCCAATAATGATACCATCAAGCAAAGAGTGAAAAAAAAGCCCGGAGAACATAACCATGCCCTTGGTATGCTGGGGATTACTCTTTTCTTTAAAGTGGATCTCAGATCCTGAATGAAGTACCATCACATTTTCCAGCAAATAAAAGAGGAGAAAACCAATAAAGATAAAGAGCACGGCATTTTCAGAAAGTTCCAGTGATTCGGGAAAGAGATGGAAGAAGGCAATCCCCAAGATTAACCCGGCAGCAAAGGAATTTACATAATGGGAGTGCTTAAGAACCCACTTCTCCTTAAGGATAACCATGATAATTCCCAAAATGGTTGATAAACCGGCAATGGTGCTATAAAAGATAACGCTAAATTCAATACCCATGGTCTTTACCGATACATTCCTGGGAGATAGTGCCTTTCAATAAGTCGTCTCCACATGATTCACTTTCAAACTGGATAGTAGTATGCTCCATGCCGTATTTACCATGGAGAAGCCTTTCAATTTCCCTTAATATTTGAGTGCTCCTGCTGGTCAATAGATCCTCAATTAAGACATGGGCGCTCATGGCATAAATCCCGGAGGTAATAGTCCATAGGTGCAGGTGATGTATCTCTTTTACCCCCTCGATTTTGTGGAGGTCATCTAACATTTTCTCCGCGTTTATATCCTTCGGGGTTGCCTCCAGAAAGATGTCGATTGACTCCCTTACCAGCCTATAGGCCCCTCCAAGGATTAACATTCCAATAAAGATACCAATTAGAGAGTCTACCGGATTCCATCCGGTATAAAGGATCACTAACCCTCCCAATATCACTCCCCCAGAGGAAATAGTATCCCCCACTATGTGGAATAAGGCGGATTTAACATTCAGATTTCTCAGGGCGGATTTCTTTAAAATTACTATACCCACCCCATTGGCCAAAAGCCCTATAGCAGCAACCACCAGCATAACTAAGCCTTTGATTTCCTCGGGATGAACAAGGCGTTGATATGCCTCATGGAATATGTAGAAAGAGATAAAAAACAGTAACATGCCGTTGAAGAAGGCAGCCAGAATCTCCAATCGATAAAACCCGAAAGTCTTTGAGGCCGTAGGTGGTCTTTGTGCAAATCTCATGGCAACTATACTCAAGCCCAGGGCCAATATATCGGTCAACATATGCCCGGCATCGCTCAGCAAGGCAAGGCTATTGGCCAGAAGACCACCGATTACCTCCGCGATCATCACCACAGTGGTGATTGATAAGACAATCAGCAAACTCCGCTGGGTAGATGAATATGCCCGATCGTCCGATTTTATGGGCTGATGAATATGATGGACAGCCATTAGATATTCACTCTCCTAAATCCCCAATTTTATTACGTCTTGGAAAACCGCGTCCTCTCGGCGTGGTAAGAGTTCTTTGGCTTTGCCTGGAAACATTGCTCAGGAGTGTTGGAGTATTGGAGAACTGGAGTATTGGGTTCAAAGAATAGAATATTCCGAGGTTTTTTCTATTTTGGTTTTTGCAGTACTCCATTACTCCATGACTCCATTACCCCAGAGAAACTCTGAACAGACACCACCAGCCCCCTCTGGGGACAAATCAAAGCCACGTCCTCTGGGCGTGGATTCTTTACTAACTCCCATCCAAAAGGCTTCTTTCTTTTTGGGCAAACCACCCGGCGGGATCAGAGAGGTAATCGTAAGAATCGAGGATAACTAGAAAATGGCCTCTTTCCTCGGTTGCCAGAGTAAGGTAGAATCTCTTTTCTAAGGGATCGGCCGCCTTTTCTGCCAAACCGTTGTATAGCTTCTGGCCTCGCTCTTCCAGATCCATGGCCTTTTTCAGGGCCTCTAAGTCACTGGTACCGGCTTTAATGTCTTTGCCAATCTTTTCCACGGCATCGGCAAAGACCGTTTTAACCCGGCCTGGATTACCAACAACGGTTATCCTTTTTTCCCACTTACCTTTCTTTTCTAGATCTCGATAAACTTCCATGATCTTCTTCATGTGAACGTCTTCTTCTTCTGCCAGTGTCTGGAAGACCTCTCTTCCCAGGGAATTATTGGTTATCTTGGCTGCCTTTTCAAAGAACTCCTTTCCCTCCCTCTCGAACCGGAGGGCAAAGTCAAGGGCCTCAACCATCTTGTCCGGATTCTCCATCATTTTTCTCCTCATCTTGAACTTAGTTCGCTTCGCTCACAATTGGAATGTTGGAATAATGGGCGCAATTGTTATTTGTTAATCGTTACTTGTTATTCGAATAACTAATAACGAATAACCAATAACGCAAGTACAGGGCAAGAAATCAAGCCTCATAAAATTCTTTTAATTTCAATAAGTTATAGAATTTCCGAGACGTTAAATTAGGAGGCACATCCTTTCGAATGACCTCCACGCCGTTTTCGGTCGGGTTGAATCCTTTCTTCGCGCCGCCTGAGGCGGCGCGAATGGGCGCCCATCTATAACTGAGAGAGCAACTTCTTGTAATCACTGTGTGTCCCAATCCAGAACCATACAACATAGGTTTCCGTCCTCCGGCCTACAGCACGATAACCCTTACTGACGCGAGCAGAGTAGATGGGAATGCTGGGATGTACCTGCTTGAATCGTAAGCTTGGATGCCAGGGGTCTTTCATGAATTGACGATAGGCCTCTCGCGCTTGGTCCTGGACCTGCTTTGGCAATTGCCGAAACGCTTTGCGGAAGCGAGCTGTTGTTTTCGACTTCACAGCGCTTCCGGATCAAGTTCCTCAGTTTTACCTGCCTGGTCCTCCGCCATAGCCTCTGCTGCAAGCTTGGCAAGTGCGTCTTGAGAATGAGCAAAGGCTTTTTCCCAACGCGCCTGGTCTTCAAGCTCTTCAAGGATTATAGTAGCTATAGCGTCTTGTTCGGGGTCAGGAAGGTTATTGACCTTTCTTAGTGCATGTTCAAGTAGGTCGGTCATGGTTTTATCCCTCTCGGTATTATGCCCATTATTGCGTCTTTAATAAATACACCCTGTGCTATCTCGTAGTTTCTCCTACCATCGGCCCGTCGGCCTAACGCTAGGAGTAGACTGCCTAAATGTCATCTTATAACACAGTGTTATTGCAAGATAAATTGCAAAATATTGTGATTTTGCCGGGTAAAACTCGATATAGAGATGATATACTGCAATTCTGCAATCTATCTTCTTTTGTATTATGATCTATTTTGAATAGACTGCAACCATTTTATTTTCACTCATAACAGCATTTTTTGAAAATACACTATATGTAATATTGGCTTATGTCGACTATGGTTGCTCCCAGTCCAGTAGCCGTCTTTCTCCTTGAACTTAGCCGCCTGCGGCGGGACTTTTTTTGACAGGCCCGCCCTGGCGCGACGTAAGAAACTTTGTCTAGGTTTAGCTATTAATCATTAGATGCCGGATATCAGTAGCCGCTGCTCTTTTAACCAGGTCTGGGCCAGGGATTAACAAGCCCGCCCTGGCGCGACTTCC
>CAZMUW010000079.1:0-6819 GCA_964569645.1 uncultured Desulfobacteraceae bacterium
ATTCCATTATTCCATTATTCCATGTACGAGGCATAAACATCAAGCCTCAAAAAATTCACCTAATTTCAATAAGTTGTAGAATTTCCGAGACGTTATTAGTTGTTATTACTAAGATCTTGAGCATAAGCGGGAAAATTGGACATTTGACTTTTGATCTCAGATAACATTTTGATATTATTGTCATTTCTTTACCACGCAACCACTCAACTATTTTCTACTTAACGAAGTCTGCCTTAAGCGTATAATAGGATTTTCACAGTAATTGTCAATCAGAGAGACAGGCATAATTCCCAAGCCAATATGAAGGGGATTATCAGTCTTCATCTCTCCCCGTCAGAAAACGCCAGAATCCAAGCATTACAAGCAGGATTGCCACGATCAGTATGTATGTGACGCCCTTTGTGTATGTAAGAAAATCCTGTAGTGTGTAAAATACCGCATCCATGCAAATTTGCCCCTTCTTAATTTAATATATCGGAATTTCCTTTTTGGACACAGATGAACGCAGATTATCAGGATTCTTAAATTTATGAATAATGATGTTATCTGTGTATATCTGCGAAAATCTGCGTCCCATTCAACTTGATTCATTGTGCATCTTTGTAATCAGGATGTTCATAAAATATGGGCATCATGGTCACAATAACCCTGAAGGCGATAATGCCAGCGGTAACCAGAAAAATTGAGATTGCAATCTCCATCCAATGGGGAAAATACCGATCAGCGGATGGTAAGTGCCAGTTAAAAGCTATGACTGATACGTTTAGCCTGTTTATCACGACACCCAGTATGCTCCAGGCCGCAGCCCACTTGATCAGCTTTGGGGTCCGGTCACGAACCCCGACCGCATACAAGAAACAAGGCAGGGCAACAAATCCCAAGAGCTCAACCAGAAACCAGATTCCGTATGGGGTACCGAGCAAATGCCATTCGTTCTCTGCGGATATCCCGACTATCTGAATGGTAAAATAGCCTGCGAGAACAAATGAAGCGGCTTTCCCAAATCCCAATACCACGCCATCTCTCTCATTCATGTGCTCTTCATCCATCTTATGGGCAAAATAGCGGTGCGAAAGCGTGCTTTCAAATATCACCATTGAGAGCCCTGCAATAATACTTGAGACAAAGAAGAAAACAGGCAGGTAAGATGAATACCAGAGCGGATGAAGCTTGGATGGTGCGATAAGAAAAAGTGCACCAAGCGATGACTGGTGCAAGGTGGACAGTATCACACCGAATATGGTCAGGACCATTGTTAATCTGACGGCCAGGTTACGAACCTTCTTCAGGCCGAGCCATTCCAATGCCGCCGGGCAGAATTCAAGAAAGAGAACGGTAAGATACAGTGCAACGCAGGCGCCCACTTCAAATAGAACCGATGTTGTCCCCTGCTGCATGATAAATGGGTAGGGTAAACGCCAGGGCCTTCCCACATCATAATGAAGCGCGGCAATGACAAGGGCGTAACCCAGAAACCCTGTAAGCACAGCGGGCCTTATCGCGGAATGGTATTTCTTCATCCCAAAGATATAGACCGCCGCAGAAGTGACAAATCCCCCTGCAGCCAGGGCCACACCTGTGAGCAGGTCGAAGCCTATCCATATACCCCATGCATTGTAGTCAGAAAGATTTGTTACGGCTGCTAATCCCCCTGTGAATCGCAGGACCGTGAGGATCAACCCTAATATCACGATTATCCCGGCAACAATCCCAAAGGGGCTTAAGAATGTCTTCACTAATGTTTTCACCAATTCTTCAGCAGCATGACCAAAGGGGCCTAAAAATGACTTGCCGGCTGTGGTTGTCTCTTCGGACATCAGGCACCTTCCTCGGTTTGAGTCTCAGCAGCTTTTTCGAGGGCTTTCTTTACCTCTTTTTCTATAGCTGCTTGTTTGTCTTTTTCAGCTCTTGCCAGGGCTTCGGAAAGCCTCGATTCTGCCCCTGCCTTGGCTTGATCTAAAGCGATGCCAACGGCTTTTTCTTGCTCCTCCCTGGCAATCCTCTCTTTCCTTTTTGACATGGCATAAATGCCTGTAAGCAGAACAGGCCAGAGCCCCACCACCAATGGCACGGCACCAAGGGCCCCTTTGGTCAGCTCAGGAGCAGGCGTAATCCCTAAGTCTTCGCGCATTCCCAATTCTTTAAATGGAACGCCGGAAAGATACAACCAGCTTGTCCCCCCCATCTCGTGTTCGCCGTAAATATGATCCACATACCGATCCGGGTATTTCCGTATACGTTCACGGGCTATTTTGATTAAATCTATGCGTCTTCCGAGAGCAAGGGCCTGCGTTGGACATGCCAGCACGCATCCGGGAAGTTTGCCCTCGATGAGTCGTGGGTAGCACATGGTGCACTTCCTGATCCGGGGGGCAAGGGCTTTATCATATTCAAAGGTTGGTATGTCAAACGGACAGGCGATCATGCAATACCTGCAGCCCACGCACACAGAGGCATCATATGTAACAGCCCCTGTTTTAGTCTTTGTATAAGCCCTTACAAAGCATGATGATGCGCATGCAGGCTCCAGGCAGTGATTACACCCTATTCTACGGTACAAAGGCCCTTTAACGCCTTCAATATGATCATACCTGTTAATAACCATATAAGTCTTGGGGTCCGTTCTTCGCTTGCTATCCAAAACTGAAAGGTCATCAAATGTGCGGTCCGGTTGTGGCAAATCATTGACTATGTTGCAACCTGCTTCACACTTCCGGCATCCTATACAGAGCATACTGTCGTACAAAATGCCAAAGCTATCCGGATGACCTTTAAAATGCTTTTTCGTAGCGTAAGCTGGCCTGCCAAAAGCTGTACTCAATCCTGCGGCACCTATCCAGCCCAGAAACTTTCTTCGTGATGCGGACATTCAAGCACCTCACTAATCATACAGCCGAGATGTGCCTGCTACCTTGTGGCAATCGGTACATCCAGTAGGTTTTGGTTTTTCAATACCCATTTCCTTGTGACATCCCATGCATTGCTGGTGATACGCGGCCTTCAGCCCCGGCCTAAGAAGATCCTTCTCATCAAAGGGTTTGCCATGACAACTCACACAACGGGGAGGCTTCTTGGCTATAGGGCTGTTATGATGGCACGCCTGGCAAATGGTGCCCTTTTCGCTGTGAAAATAATTGGCCAATCTATCCTCTTTAATCCTCTTTACAAGTGAATCAATAATCTTTCGGTGTGGAAATCGAACGGGCTCGTATTCATAAAACAGTTCTCCTATGATGACTTTCTCGGGTATATCCTCATCCCCGTATGTATCGGTTATGGCCTTTCTTGACTCAAGCAGCATGGAGGCGAGCGCTTCAGGTTTCTGTGCAACCACTGTGCTTACCTGTAATGGTTCCATGTGACATTTTAGACAGGTATCCGCCCCCTGCTTGCGGCCCTTTTCCATAAAAGCATGGCAACCGGCACACTTTTTTTCGCGCTGGTTTAATTCGTGGCAGCCTAAGCAGCTCTTCTTGGTTCCAATTTGATGCATGGCTCGCTCAAGTTTGACATCTCTTCCTTCTTTCGTACCTGCCACGGTATGACATTTCTTGCTGCATGAATCCAGACTTGCGTGGTGACATACACGGCAGGTATCATTATATTCTTCGTGAGCCTTATGATCAAGAGGAACAGGATTCATCCTGGCAGCCAGTTTCTTTTTGTCTGTCTCCCGCCCGTTTGCCCGGATCAAGACCGCATCAGGCTGTTTTCGCTTGATCCTTGGAACGTCTTTGACCTTTCTTATCATTTTTTGCTTGTTAAGATCGTGGCAGCCACTGCATTTGACAGGCCCTGCAATCTTGTTCTTAGCCGGTGCCTTTGCCTCGTTCTTGGCCAACGTTTTTCTGTGGCAATCTATGCAGGAAAGATGAGATGCCAGTCTCATGGAAATCCGGTTTTCTTCTGTCTCCTCCATGTGGCAGTAGCGGCATGAACCTTCTCTTTCTTTGGCGTAAAACAGTTTCTTGGTTTTTTCGTCATATTCGTGATGGCAGAGCTCACATCTATCCTTATCTGGTTCTTTATCCTTAGTCGCCTCTGAATGGCGGAAATGGAGAGATTTATCAAAGCCCATGGGCTGTCTGGCAGATATAGCCTTGGCCTTATCTCGGTGGCACTCTCCACATATCTCAATCGGTCCGGTTTTTTCGCCCTCGGCATACATTTCTTTATGGCAGGCCATACAATCGGCATGGTAAATATCCATGACTTCTTGTCTTCCGATATCTTTGAGCCGCTTGAATTTCGGGGACAGGCGATCGTTCTCAGAAAGATGGCAGGCCATGCAGTCTTTATCCTTCTTTTCCAGGGCATCGGTATGCAAGTCGTGAAGAAATACTACCTCTGGTCGTTCAAGATCCCCAAAAAATGCCAGGGTATCAATTGTTATGACATCGGCCCTTATCTCACCAGAATCTCTTTCACCTGGCAGTTCTTCAACCTCTTGAGCGCCAGTAGCGTAAATTGAAACAAGAGTAGCCGCAAAAAGGACTCCAGCCAATCGTAGCAATGATCTTCGCTTCTTCATGGTTAATTCTTATGAATTGGTAATCGTTCACCCCCACCCTAACCCTCCCCCGTCAAGGGGGAGGGAATATGCTAATGTCATCAACAAATATCTCCCCCTCCCCTGGTGGGAGGGGGTTAGGGGGAGGGGGTTCAGATGGCAATTTCTAAACCTGCCCTCGATCATCTCTCTATTAGAGATACAATATCGAGGTAGGCTTCTTCTATCAAATCATCAAGAATACGTCAATAAAATAATGCCTCGAATAGTGAGCAGTCTTGTTGCAATTTAAAAGACTTGACAGGGTAAGGCCAGGTTCTTATGCTTCGGTTAAAGCATATGCTTATGACCTGGAGTTAAAATATATGGCATGCCTTAATGGCAAGGGGGATGAGTGCCATGAAACGGATCCGAAAATACCTCGGTTTGACAGTTGACTTAGAGAATATTAAGGACGCAGAGGGCCTTAAGGTCCTTGGGTTTACGTGCCGGTATTTACCGGACCCACCGGAAGACTTTGATGAATTTGAGTTTGTCACTGATCTTGAAGAGATTGACAATCTTGGGCTGATGGTTGCTGTGGAGATGATGACCATCAAGAGGATATTCTTCGGATTAATCTCTCCGGAAGATCCTGATGCTTTCACAGCCTTGAGTGATGCTCAGTTGAAAAATCTCTTAGCTCAGCACGGGCAGACGCTGATTCGATTCTTTGATTATATCACGCAGTAGGACAATTCTCCGTTTTTGAGACTGGGGCAAAACAGATACTCGGAAGGAGGGCAAAATGAAACCTATCGACATCTTACCTCTTGAAAAATGGCTTGAGCTTGAAAAAGAAATCAGCAACAGGTTCGGCCTTAGTCCTGCTGTTCTTGACAAAGATGGTATCAGGGTAACAGATTATAAGAAATGGGCCAACAGGCTGTGTCCTGTTGTTAACGCCAACGAAAAGGGCCAAAGCTTTATCTGTGCTGTTGCCAATCAGAATATGATGGCACAGGCGATGGAGACAAGAAAACCCGTTACTGAAGAATGCGATGCAGGGCTGGTGAAGCTCGTTGTTCCTATATTTGTAGGTGATGAGTTCCTGGGGATGGCCGGGGGTTGCGGTCTGTTACTTGATGACAGTGAAGTTGACTCCTTTCTGGTTAGCAAGACAACAGGCATTGATGAAAAGGAGATACAAGGCCTGTCAGATGATATTAGTAAAATAACAGCCGATAAAGCAGAATCCCTCGGTGAGTTTATACAGGAACAGATAAACAGGATTGTAAGCGGTTTTGAAAAGCAGATATAGGCTTCTCGGAGCCAATCGATTATGCTACCGTAACGTTAGTTACAGTATAGCGGAAAATACATGGCATATCCATTAGATGACCACGCACGACTTTCCCTCCCGGTATAGTAAGGCAAAAAAGGCCTTGGAGACCGAAGATGAAAGATTTAAGGCTGGCCGTAGTCTGCATGCAATCTGATTTTGGCCGCATGGAAAAAAACATGGCAAGGATGGAATCTTTTGCTCAGGAGGCCGCGGCCGAAGGGGTTGGTATGATATGCTTTCCCGAGCTTTCTGTTACCGGCTACACTATTAAAGAAAATCCCCAATTATATGCAGAGCCTGTACCAGGCCCTATAAGTGACCGAATAGTGAAAATTGCTGAAGAAAACAGGTTACTTATCATGGCCGGAATGCTTGAAAAGGGAAGCGGTGATAAGCCCTACATAAGCCAGATAATAGCAGGACCATATGGTATCATTGGGACTTACCAAAAGAGCCATCTCTCACCTAAAGAAAAAGAGATTTACCAGCCAGGGCAGACAATAAAGACCTTCACCCATGATCATAGTAATTTTGGAATCCAGCTTTGTTACGAGACCCATTTTCCTGAACTGAGCACCATAATGGCCCTCCAGGGGGCTGAGATTATCTTCTTTCTCTATGCCTCGCCTCATGGAAAACCGGAAGAAAAGAGGGATAGTTGGCTGAGAGACCTCCCTGCCAGGGCCTTTGACAATGGCCTCTTCATTGTGGCCTGTAATCAGGTTGGAGAAAATGGTACGGGCCTAATATTCCCCGGCGTAATCATGATCCTGAATCCCATGGGAAAGATCCTCCATCAATACACCGGCACTAAAGAGAAAATGATTATCGCAGAGCTTAAGGGGAGCGATTTAGCTAAGATTAGAACAGATAGGATGAGGTATTTTATAAAGTACCGACGGCCTGAATTGTATCGGGCAATATCTCAGGTCAAGTTACCACCCCCACCCTAACCCTCCCCCGTCAAGGGGGAGGGGACTTTAAA
>CAZMUW010000080.1:0-6817 GCA_964569645.1 uncultured Desulfobacteraceae bacterium
AAAATCCCCTCTGGGGATAACCAAAGCCGGGTCCTTCGGGCCCGGATTTTTACTTTCTTGCCTCCTAAAGCAGCCTGTTCATGTTGACTCCCCTCTATGGAGGAACGCCGGATCTACTAACCAAGATATTCCATTTCTGTTCAACAGGGCAGGAATAACGTTGTAGGGTTAGAATATAAGGGACAACGGACTACGGACAACTAACAACTGACTTAATAATCACATCTTTAAAATAGAATAGTATTGACCATCCCGGTCGATTTTTTCTCCCACGGGTGTGCCGCAAAATCGGCAGCGATATTCATATTTGTCACCTTCTGGTAAAATCAGAAGGAGTGATTTGATTACCGGCACGGCCTTTCCACATTTGGGGCAGTACAGCTCTGTGGCCTCAAATTCATCATAGGTTGATTGGCCTTGCTTTTTCTCCTTTACGGGAGCATATCTGAATGGTCCTGACATGTTCATGAGGAATTCCCTTTTTTCTCAGAGTGTGATAATAGCTTCTATATTTTACAGAAGAACAAAGAAAATGCAAGTAAGTTTCCTGGTTAAACAGTTGAGTAGTTAAGTCGCTGAGTAGTGAAAGCAAAACCACTCAACCAATTGACCACTCAACAACTCAACCATTTGACTGACTTTAGGCACTTACTTATAAGAGGAGGAAGATATGAACATAAAGCACATTGACCACATAGGAATTGCTGTGAAGAGTATTGAGGAGGGGAAAAAATTTTTCACTGATATATTGGGATTAAAACTTCAAAAGGTAGAGACAGTTGAGGAACAAAAGGTAAAGACTGGCTTCTTCCCGATTACCGATAGTGAGCTGGAATTACTTGAATCCACAGAACCGGATGGTCCTATAGCCAAATTCATCGAGGCAAGAAGTGAAGGGGTACAGCACATTGCATTCAGGGTAGAAAATATTGATAATGCCTTGAAAGAGTTGCAGGAAAAAGGGGTAAGGTTGATTGATAAGGAACCCCGGAAAGGTGCAGGTGGAGCCAGGATCGCCTTTATCCATCCGAAAGAGACCCACGGCGTATTAGTGGAGCTTTGTGAAAAATAGTTAAGATATGTTTTATAATTGGCAGGTTGCTGCCTTTAACAAAGATTCTGCATTACGTCCGCATATCTTTCTTATGTCATCTTTAGCAAGACCTGCCTCTTTCATCTCTTTGAAGTAAGGACCTGGATTAAGGAGGGGGAAATCGCTTCCAAATAGTATCCTGTCTGGACCCAATATCTTAGTGGAGATAGGGTAAACCTCTTTATCATAAAGATAGGGTGATGCAGCAGTATCAAACCATGTGTTTTTTAATACCCCTTTAACCTCCTTTTTCATCAGATGATAAAAGAAGATTCCTCCTCCCCAGTGGGCAAGAATGATTTTATTATCCGGAAAGTATCTTAAAAAATCATATATCTTTTTCAGTGTTATTTCTGTCTTACCAGGGTAGTAATGGCCGACAGATTCATTTGTGTGGAGAAGAATGGGTACATCAAATCTTTTTGCTATTTCAGCTATAGGCTTAAATGCCTTGAGCGTATCCTTTGAAACAGTTGATGTATAGAATGCCAGTTCCCCTACCCCAGAAAGGCCTGATTTCAGGCACCTTTCAAGCTCTTTTTCAGCACCTTTGGCCAAAGGGAAAAAGGTGCTAAAGCCTATCAGCCTGTCTTTGTATCTTTCAGCCACCTCTAAGATATAGTCATTGTTTCTTTTGAAATAATCCTCGTTGACCCATGGGAAACCAAATACAACCGATTTATCTACCCTCTCATTATCCATATTCCTGACAAGCCCCTCTGCCCCGGAAAGCTTTGATCCAGGGACACTATAAAGGAGCTTGAAGGCCGGTTCATGGTCAAAGAAGTCCTCCCTTTTATCCCGGACCTCAGGTGGAAAGATGTGGGTGTGGAAATCTATAATCATATCGTTGCTCGTTACTGGTTACTGGTTACTCGTTGCTCTCTTAGATAACTAATCAACAGTCCAAGAGTAACGAGCTCCTCATTTCCATTGGTTTTCAACATATTGAATGAATTTGTTAATTTTTCTACCCAGTTTGTCATTCTCTTCATTTAGTTCCTCATAAACATGGCCATTGATATACCCTGAATCGTGTATAAATTTCAGATGAACCTCAGTTTCATCGCATGATGCTTGAGCATAAACTAAGAACTTGATAAATTCATTCTTATACCTTCTTCTTCCATATCCCTCTACGATGCAGGAACAAACACCTTTTGAGGATTTCCTTATCTGACCGCCTTCCTCATAAAATTCATGTTTAGGTAATTTTAATGACATGTGATGTATCTTCATGGCCAATTCATATGACAATTGATAGATCTCCAGATCCCTGTAGCTTTTCGCTTCCAATGGCGTTCTCCCTTTATTGACTACAACGAGTAACGAGTAACCAGTAACGAGTAACGAGTAACGAGTTACTACATCATCTGATACGGATCAACATCGATTATTAATCTTACCCCGCTCGAACTCAGGATTTGGGCAGAGCCCTTCTCTGCCTCTTTCAGTAATAGGTTGAGAACCTTTGAGGAGCGGGATTTGATAAGGATCTGCTGCCGGTATTTCCCTTTTAGCTTTGCCATTGGGGACTCTACAGGGCCAAGAACCTCTACATCCTTTTTGGCATTTGACTGCCTCTTTAAAATGTTACCGATTTTCATTTCCATCTGCTGAGCTATTTTCTTTGTCGTAGTCTTGCTGTTTCCGAGGAGGCGCAAATTGGCTATGAAGGAGAATGGCGGATAGTGGAGCTCTCGCCTGAGGTGTGTTTCCCGTGTAAAAAATCTTTGATAATCATGATCTCTTGCGGCAATGATTGCATAGTGGGATGGATTGAATGTCTGGATAATCACCCTTCCAGGCGATTTTCCTCTTCCAGTCCTGCCTGCTACCTGGGAGAGTAGTTGAAAGGTAATCTCCCCGGCCCGGAAATCCGGGCAATTGAGAGACAGGTCAGCAGAGATCACCCCCACAAGCGTTACATTGGGAAAGTCGTGACCCTTGGTAACCATCTGTGTCCCAACAAGGATATCTGTTTCATAATTTAAGAATCGCCTCAAGACCTGCTGCACTTTCCCCTTATGTCTCATGGTATCCCCATCCATTCTCTCCACCCTTGCCCCTGGAAATATCTCCCATAATGTCTCCTCCACCCTTTCTGTACCAAATCCATATGGTTTTAGGTTCTCCCTGTTACACAATGGGCATCTGTCCGGGGGAGGAATCCTAAATCCACAGTAATGACAGAGCAGATTGTTTCCATATTTATGATAGGTCAGGCTTACCTCGCAGTTTGGACACCTTACAGCCTCTCCGCAAAACCTGCACAGATAAAGGGCACTGAATCCCCTCCTGTTCAAAAATAGGATAATCTGTTTTCCTTTAGCCAGATTCTCTCCAATAGCCTCCCTTAGTGGTGGACTAATTATACTATCACCCCGCGCAGCGGGACTGCCCTCAAACCTTGTCATATCTATAATTGTTATATCCGGGGGCTCCCTTTTTAGGATCCTTTCTGGCATGGCAAGAAGACCATATCTACCACTCATGGTATTCTGGTAAGACTGTATCGAAGGGGTTCCTGAACCAAGTATAACAAGGGCATTGCTGAGTTTTGCCCTAACGATGGCGGCATCCCTTGCCTGGTAGCGGAATTTCTCCTCTTGCTTGTAGGAGGGATCATGCTCCTCATCAATAATAATGAGTCCAAGCCTGGAAAAGGGGGCAAAAAGGGCCGATCTGGCACCTATGACCACATCGGCCTCTCCCTTTGCTACCCTTATCCATTGATCGTATCTTTCTCCCAGTGAAAGAGCGCTGTGAAGGATAGCCACCCTACCTCTGAGCCGGGCCTTGAAGAGGGATGCCATCGAAACAGTCAGGGCGATCTCCGGTACCATTATTATGGATTGCCGTCCAAGCTCTGTAGCAAACCTGACAGCATGGTAGTAGACCTCTGTTTTGCCACTCCCGGTTACACCATGCAAGAGATAGGTAAAAAAGGAACTCTCCTTGAGTTTTCCTGCTATCTTCTCTAAGCCCTCTTTCTGTTTTGAATTTAGAGGTGGTGGGGAGGGTGAAATAAAGAGGGTTTCACCTGCTATGTCCCTCACAACCGGCCTGAGAGATCTTTTCAGGAGGCCCTTCTTAACCCATTTATCCACGAGGTAGGCCCCATTATTGAAGGCCTTTTTTACCTCACTTAATGAGACCACTTTCTTTTTGATAATCATCTCTAAGAATTCAGGTTCATTTCCTGGCACACTTTTATGGTCAAAAAAAGATCTGTCAATAGTGGCACCTTTCTTTACTGTGATAAAAACCCTCTTTATAAGGCCAACCCTGTCCAGCCATCCCCTGGAGGGCATCTCCATGCCATCTGGGACATTCACATTTAAGCCTGTTGGAAGGGCTGTTTTAATTACCAGACCGATCGGATATAGGTAATAATTAGACAGCCATTCAAAGAATTCAACCATATTTGGAGGGAAGAGCGGGTAAGAATCACTGATATTGATTATATCCTTTAAACCCTTTCTATTTTTAGGTGGGATAATCCTGAGGATATAGCCGGCTACCTTCCGCCCTGAGAAGGGAACAAGGGCCCTTTTGCCCACCTCTGCCTTCTTTATAAGATCACCTGTTACTGTATAGGTGAATGTTCCGCTGACCGGAAGGGCCACGGCTACCTGAACATATATCATTTGTAAACTAGCAGCCATAAGCAGTAGTAGAAAATGAAAAATCAGAGATTTGGAAACTGAAAAAACTGGTGGTACCCACCTTTGGTTTATAATTCCAGCCTATCCCTGTTTGATTTATCTGTTATTAGTTATTCGGAATCATAAGTCCGCAGGCTATTGAGTAATTACTCACTCTTACCAAATTGGGAGCTAATTAGGGGTATATCAAATAGAGATAAATCAAGATATGGATCTACTATGATGTCCTTTGCGGTATATTCCTCTATAATAGCCCCATTAAATGAATAGACGATCTTGTAGGGATACCAGATCTGATCCATGAGCTCCCGGTAATCGGAAAAACGGAAAAGGACATTACCATATTGTAGAAGTATGGGTACGAATATGTCCTTATCAACAAGAAGTTTGGGGCTGCCCTCTTCTTTCTCCCCAATCAGGTATGCTATTCTACCCTCAAACCTTGTTAGGGATGCCTTATCGAGATTTATACCTAAATCTTTAAGTCTCTCCGATAATCGTTCTGGATTTTGTGCTAACATAAGAAAACGATAGGGGATATCCCAGCTCTCCCCCCCATAGGTAATCTCCCTATCGATAACTCTCAAGGTTTTTATGCCGTCATTGATTATGAGGCGTTTACCGGGTTGACCCGCAATCTCTGACCTATATAGATCTGGAAACCACAAATAGATAATCTCCCCAAAAACCCTTTCCTCTTCCTGATTTAGGTCCTTGATCTTATTAAGCTGGATTATCTTTAATCTCTCGATTTTGGCGAATTTATTGGTCATAAATTCTATAATCTGAGTTGGAGGAAGTATATAGGGGTATCCAATTGATGATAAAATAAATAAAGTAATCAAATATAGTCCAATCAGGAAGCTTGATATTTTTGCCATACTTCCTCCATGAAAAATTCTATTCCATTTAAGGGAAGGGGTATATATGACGCCGAGCGAAAATCTTCTGCCAAAGATACGCCAATTTTAGAACTCATGCGCCAGGACTTTTCTTTAAAGGATAAGATGGTTCATGAGCTAATTTAATAACTCCAACACCTTAAAATTCAACGCATTTTCAACCCACGATTTTTCGTTTCAACCCAATTTTCACCAGTTTTTTTGCCAAATTTTCCTCACCAGAAGTTTTTTCACTTTTTTTTATTTTTCGCTGGCGTCCGCGTTTTTCTTTTGATATACAATAGGAATGCTGCCCATTACCATCAGAAAAAGAACCATTCACAAGACCGATCTTGATCTGATTCAGGCTAGCGTTAAGAGGCATTGGGATAAAGGCCGTAAACAAATCTCCAAAATTCTCTGCCAAGAATGGAATTGGCTTCAGCCAAACGGTCGGCTCAAGGACATGGCATGTAGAGAGGTGTTGCTCACCCTGAAGCGCAAAGGCCTTATCACCCTTCCCCCTAGATTGAATAGCGCCAATAATGAGAAACGTAATCGATCCATCCCTGTCGTTCAAATTGACCAAACCCCTTTACGAGCAAATCTCTCTAAGCTCCCATCCGTTAAACTCAAATTGGTTCGCAGTACCAATCTTGAGCCTCTTTACAATAGCCTGCTACACCAGCATCACTATCTAGGCTACTGCCAGATTGTTGGCAACCACTTAAAATATACAGCCTTTATTGATGACAGGCCCGTAGCATGCTTGGGCTGGGGCTCAGCTGTATGGTCTGTTAAATCCCGTGAATCCTTCATTGGATGGGATAAAACAGCCAAAGAGAAAAACCTCCATTTTGTAGCCAATAATACCAGGCTCCTTATTTTACCTTGGGTCTCGGTCAAATGCCTAGCCTCTAAAATCCTGGCCCTTAACGCCAAAAGAATATCTGAGGACTGGCTTAAAATTTATAACTATCCATTGTATCTACTGGAGACCTTTGTTGAAAGAAATCGCTTTGCTGGTACCTGTTACAAAGCTGCCAACTGGATATATGTTGGTCAGACTAAGGGTACCTCTAAAAGAGGCCACGATCACCTGTTCCATGGAAACATCAAGGATGTGTATCTGTACCCATTAAGGAAAGACTTTAGGAGGAAACTGACAGGATAAC
>CAZMUW010000081.1:0-6632 GCA_964569645.1 uncultured Desulfobacteraceae bacterium
GAGGCATAAACATCAAGCCTCAAAAAATCCACCTAATTTCAATAAGTTGTAGAAATTCCGATATATTAGGGGCCCTGCCCGGTCATCGGCAGGGCAATTTTATCTAAAGTACCCTTTAAAAAATGTATCAATACTTAGATTATTCGGGTAGCGGAAAATTGCGGGTCGAAGCGTAGCTAATTTTATCTTAGGGGAGAGAATCTATATGATCGATTGGGATCTTGGATTAAAGATATTTTCCTTTGGCCTCAGCGCTGTCTTCGGCTCCCTTGCAATATTGATAGGGGCCATATATGCATTTGGAAAGATCCTAAAGGCCATAGAAAAAAAGAGTAATTAGAGAGGTTGGATTATGCTTGATATGTTGTTGACCACAGGTGTTGCGCACCTGACTTATAAATACGTTATTATGTGGCTTATTGCCTTTTTCTTTATCTACCTGGCTATAGCCAAAAACTATGAGCCTCTCCTTCTGGTACCCATCGGCTTTGGTATATTGATGGTAAACTTACCCATGACATTTCTGATGATGGAAGGGGAAGGGCTATTATGGAAATTCTACCATTATGGATTAGAATGGGAGATAATCCCACCCCTTATCTTCTTAGGTCTGGGCGCCATGACAGATTTTGGGCCTATGATCGCCAACCCTAAAACCCTCATATTAGGTGCAGGGGCACAATTCGGTGTCTATGTTGCCTTTTTTGGGGCCCTTATCCTCGGTTTTAAGATACCGGAGGCATGTTCAATAGGTATCATTGGCGGTGCTGATGGGCCAACAACTATTTACACAACAGTCCACCTTGCCCCTCATTTACTGGGGGCAACGGCTGTAGCAGCTTACTCTTATATGTCCCTTGTTCCAATTATTCAGCCCCCTATCATGAGGCTCCTCACCACCGAGAAGGAAAGAAAGATCAAAATGAGACAGTTAAGACCAGTTTCAAAGCTGGAGAAGATTCTTTTTCCCCTAATGACAGTCCTGGTTATCTGTCTTATCGTGCCAGCCTCTGCGCCACTTATGGCCATGTTTATGTTGGGAAATCTCTTTAAGGAGTGTGGTGTGGTAAAAAGGCTTTCAGATTCGGCGTCCAATGAGCTCATGAATATCGTCACCATACTTCTGGGTGTTAGTGTTGGTGCTACAATGGCTGGAGAGCGTTTTCTAAAATGGGAGGTCATCCTTGTTTTTATTATGGGCCTTGTGGCCTTTGCCTTTTCTACGGCGGCTGGGATACTTTTGGCAAAATTTATGAACATCTTCTCAAAAGAAAAGATAAATCCCCTGATCGGCTCTGCTGGTGTATCTGCTGTTCCTATGGCCGCCAGGGTAAGCCAGGTGATGGGTTCAAAGGCTGATCCTAAAAATTTTCTACTCATGCATGCCATGGGCCCCAATGTGGCAGGTGTTATCGGTACAGTCGTTGCTGCAGGCGTATTCATTGCACTTGCAAGATGATGAAAGGGGGATAAGAAGATTGTTTGGCGAGAAAAAGATTGGAGAGATAAAAGACTGCTACAGAAAGTGGTCCGATGAGCTGGAACCTAAATTGGCAAAGACACCTGAAAGAAAGGGTGATTTTGTCAACACCTCGGGCATCCCTGTTAAGAGAGTGTGTACGCCTTTAGATGTAGCTGATTTCGATTATATGAAGGAGGTCGGTTTGCCCGGCGAGTATCCCTTTACAAGAGGGATTCAACCTACTATGTACAGAGGAAAATTTTGGACTATGCGGCAATATGCCGGCTTTGCTACTGCCGAGGACACAAATCGGCGATACCGGTTCCTCTTAGAACAGGGCCAGACAGGCCTTTCTGTGGCCTTTGATCTTCCCACCCAGATTGGGTATGATTCAGATCACCCACTGGCTCAAGGGGAGGTAGGGAAGGTTGGTGTAGCCATTGATTCATTAAAAGATATGGAAATACTCTTTGACCAGATCCCACTGTATAAGGTAAGTACCTCAATGACCATAAATGCCCCAGCCGCTATTCTTTTGGCCATGTATATGGCTGTGGCAGAAAGACAGGGGGTATCCTCAAAGGACTTAAGGGGGACCATTCAGAATGATATACTCAAAGAGTATTCTGCCCGGGGGACCTATATCTTTCCCCCTAAACCATCCATGAGGATTATCACAGACATCTTTTCATTCTGTTCACGAGAGGTTCCTCAATGGAATACAATCAGCATTAGCGGATACCATATCAGGGAGGCCGGTTCAACTGCGGTTCAGGAGGTGGCCTTTACTTTGGCCGATGGGATTGCCTATGTGGAGGCCGCCATCAATGCCGGATTGGATGTAGATGACTTTGCCCCAAGGCTCTCGTTCTTCTTCAACGCCCATCTTGATTTTTTAGAGGAGATTGCCAAGTTCAGGGCTGCAAGGAAATTGTGGGCAAGGATCATGCGGGAGAGATTTAAGGCCAAGGATCCAAGGTCAATGATGGTGAGGTTTCATACCCAGACAGCTGGCTGCACCCTCACTGCACAGCAGCCGATGAATAATATAGCGAGGGTTGCCTTTCAGGCCCTTTCCGCGGTCTTGGGTGGCACACAATCCCTTCATACAAATTCCATGGATGAGGCCTTCTGTTTACCGAGTGAGGAGGCAGTTCAGGTTGCCCTCAGAACCCAGCAGCTTATCGCCCATGAATCTGGTGTTACTGACACGATAGACCCGTTAGGCGGCTCATATTATATTGAAAAGTTGACTCAAGAGATTGTTGAAAGGGCTCAGGAATACATCGATAGGATTGATGAGCTTGGTGGGGCAGCATCTGCTATCGAGAAGGGCTTTATACAAAGGGAGATCCAGGACAGTGCCTATCGCTACCAGAGAGAGATTGAAAAGGGCGAGAGGGTAGTAGTTGGTGTAAACAGGTTCCAGGTAGAAGAGGAATCTCTAAAAGAGCTCTTAAGGGTAGACCCAAGTGTTAGGCTTTCTCAGGTAGAAAGACTCAAAAGGCTAAGATCAGAGCGAGACAATGGAATGGTAAAGGGTATACTTGGTGAGCTAAGAAAGGCTGCGGAGGGCAATGACAACCTGATGCCTCTCATCTTGGATGCAGTGAAAGCTTATGCCACCCTGGGAGAGATCTGTGATGCGTTACGGGGAGTTTTTGGAGAATATCAGCCAGTAAGGGCTATTGGGTAGTGTCAGTTGATCGTTCTTGGTTAAGTGGTTGAGTAGTTTAGTAGTAAAAGGCCCGACTACTCGACCTTTTAACCATTTAACTAATCAACTATGATACTTATGGATGTTGATTTAAGATGGATGCTAAGAGAAAGGTTAGAGTTCTGGCTACTAAACCTGGTCTGGATGGTCATGATAGGGGTATAAAGGTTATTGCAAATGCATTAATGGATGCAGGGATGGAGGTAATATACACCGGTTTAAGGCAGAGTCCGGAACAGATTGTGGAGACAGCCATCCAGGAGGATGTGGATGTTATTGCCTTAAGTATCCTCTCTGGCGCCCATGACTTCCTCTTTCCCAGGATAATGGAATTGTTAAAGGAGAAGGGGGTACATGATGTCCTGGTTATTGGAGGGGGTATCATTCCGGATGAGGATATACCTTCTCTTAAAGAAATAGGGATAGCAGAGATCTTTGGTCCGGGCACCTATACCGATGATATTATCAAATATATAAAAGATAATCTGAGGCGCTAGGTTGATCTTGTTATTCGTTATTCGATTAACAAAAAACGATTGCACCCACTATGATCGAGCTTAATCAGGAACAAAGCCTTATCTTGGGGAATGTAAAGAAGGCGGCAAGGGAGCGGATAGCCCCTATAGCATCTGAGATTGACAGGGAGGGTGTCTTTCGATGGGATATAGCTCGCCTTTTTGGCCAGATGGGTCTTCTTCAGATATTTCTCCCACCATCTTATGGTGGACTTGAAGAGGACAAAACCCTTATGTTTTGCCTGTGTGTTGAGGAGATTGCAAAGGCCTGTGCCTCTTCGGCATTGATGCTTATTGTTCAGGCAGTTGGAAGTTTTCCGATAATAGTAGCAGGAAACCGGAGCCAGAGAGATCGCTTTTTCCCTCGCCTTTCAAAAGGTGAAGAGCTCATAGGTTATCTGGTAACCGAACCTTATGCAGGTTCTGATGTGGCAGGTATCAGGGCTAAAGCAGAAAAGAGTAGTGGTGAGTATGTCCTAAATGGGCATAAATGCTTTGCCACACATGGGGGAGTAGCATCTCTCTATACTGTTTTAGCTAAAACAGGTGAAAAGGAATTGACACTCTTTGTAGTCGAGAGGGATCAGCAAGGCGTATCTATTGGAAAAACAGCGGATAAGCTCGGATTCAGAGCGAGTAATACCACAGAGGTTATTCTGGAGGATGTCAGGGTTCCTGAAAACAACAGGCTCGGGGAAGAAGGGGAGGGGTTTCTCATTGCCATGAAGGATTTTGATATGTCCAGACCATCTATTGCTGCCCTTGCCCTGGGCATAGCAGAGGCAGCCCTTGATACCTCTCTCAATTATGCATGCCAGAGGGAGACATTCGGAAAGCCCCTGATTAAACACCAGGCCATCAGTTTTATGCTGGCTGACGCAGCCATGCAGATAGAGGCGGGCAGGGGACTTATGGTAGAGGCTGCCAAACAGCACGATAGAAACAAATCGAATAATAAATTGGCATCCATGTCTAAATGTTTTTGCAGTGATATTGCTATGAAGATCACAACGGATGCTGTTCAGATCCTTGGAGGCTACGGCTATACAAAGGACTATCCTGTAGAAAGACTCTTTCGGGATGCGAAACTTACACAGATCTTTGAAGGTACAAATCAGATTCAGAGAATGGTCATTGCCAGAGAGATGATAAAGGAGAGAGAATAGCTTAATAAACAATTCTTGAGCAAACGTCTTAGCCCAGAGGTGTTATCTTCAAGGTAGAGGGTCATTCAATAGAAGATAAGGATCGATCTTCATATCCATGGCCTCTCCTGCCCATTATGCCCTGAGTGTACCCCATTATCGTTGACAAACACTTATTTTTTTCCTATACTATTAATATTCGAAGGGAAATTGCTATAATATTCTGAATCAATCAAAGGAATAGAGATGGCGGAAATGATGCCCCAAGCACATATCATGGGAACAGGCTCATCAATGCCGAAAAGAATACTGTCGAATAAGGACCTCGAAAGCATAGTAGATACCACGGATGAATGGATCACTCGGCGCACTGGCATCAAAGAGCGACGTATCTCATCAAAAGAAGGAAGGGAAAGCACCGCAGATCTGACCACCCAGGCCTCTTTAAGGGCTATGGAAATGGCGGGGATTTCCCCCAAGAGCCTGGACATGATCGTGGTAGGCACGGTGACGCCGGACCGTCAATTTCCTTCTGCGGCGTGTATGGTTCAAAAAGAGCTGAATGCTGACAATGCCGCCGCCTTTGACCTGTCAGCCGGATGCACGGGCTTCCTGTATGCCCTCAGCGTGGCAGATAATGCCATCCGATCCGGGACTTGTGGAACTGCGCTCGTAGCGGGAGTAGATCGACTATCGACCATCTTAAACTGGCGGGATCGAGCCACATGCGTGCTTTTGGGTGATGGCGCCGGTGCAGTAGTGGTTACTTCCACGAAAGAGAAGGACGGGATTCTGTCCACCCATTTGAAATCGGATGGAACATTATGGGAATTACTGTATTCTTCGTACGGAAACTCCTACACCCCCGAAATTTTGCAAGACATAGACATAAAGCCGTTTCAGCTGAGCATGGATGGGAACCGGCTTTTCAAGAGAGCGGTTGGGTGTCTATCCACAGTTGCCAGGGAGGCCTTGCAACACAACTCCCTTTCCAGCGAGGACATTGAACTTTTAGTCCCTCACCAGGCCAATATGCGAATTATTCAGGCCATGGCAAAGAACCTGCGTGTTCCCATGGAGAAAGTGTATACGAACGTCCATAGATACGGGAATACTTCTTCGGCATCCATACCAATCGCTCTGGATGAAGCCAACCGGGAAGGCCTGCTGAGGAAAGGAGACAACGTGCTTCTCGTCGGCTTTGGGGCAGGCTTAACTTGGGGGGCCTCAGTAGTAAGGTGGTCCATTTAGCCGGTTCCTACAGCCTTGCCCACCAGCAGATCTCAGTCCTTTTTACTACATTAACATGTTCCCTCCTCTAGCTGAATCCGAAAATAGGGGACGTACATAATTCTATAAGTTTTACTCCTCGATCAAAGAATAACGATGTTGCTTAACCAATTTTGCTCCCCTTTTCACCGCCTAACTGATAGCCGGTACCCAGCTCTCGTGTCGCCCGGTAACATAATAGGCTGCGGGCCTGAACACTTCGATAATCCCTGGCCGAATCCAAAACCTCTTAAGAGGTCATAGAAAGTAATTCGGCAACGCGTGCTCCAGCACCTTTAAATCTAAAGCCCTCAGCGGCAAGTCGGTATTTTCGCTCATCGCCTTTTTGATGGGCACCAGCCTTGCGCAGTGCCTTGATAGAAGCCCATCCTCCATGGCTCCTTAAAAGCCCCCGCCGACAAGATCATAGGCCTTCTGCCCCGGGCAATGCTCTTTTGTCCAAACTCTCTGTATCGCCGACGGGCTGTGGCAACCTTCTCGTTGAACAATGGCAGGATATATTC
>CAZMUW010000082.1:0-6616 GCA_964569645.1 uncultured Desulfobacteraceae bacterium
TTGGACGTCTCAAAAATCTGACACAAATGTTAAGATCTTAGCTTATATAGACGTCCAGACCCCTCCCCTGTAGCTGGATTTCTGAGAAAATCGAATGTTGTTGAAATGAGCTACTTTTCAACAGGAATATAATCCCTCAAAAATAATGAAAATCTTACTAAAGATTGTGCTTTTAGTTGCCGATACCTTAATTATTAATCCAGAGAGCTTAGTGAGGATTTTGGAAAGCCGTTATAAAAATAAAATAGTGCTCCAGCGAAAGATGTTCTGAAGTTACATTTATGCACAGCATAATTTCCAACAAGATCTGTTTAAAAGAAAAAATGAGGGCTAATCAGAAAAGATTTTTGTTCTTCCTGTCCGATCTGTGTCTTTTATTTATCCTGTTTGGTTGTGCCTCACCGGCATACCGAGCTCACCCAGAATTTGAGATGAGAGTCAGGAATATAGAGATACCTGCGCTTATCCTTTCTGATGTCAGAATTTATAAATCTTCACCAGGCGGTGTAGTCGAGCTAAGAGATGACTGGTGTGCAATCGCTAAGCAAAATTTACTTAATGCGCTATTAAGAGCCTTTAAGGATAAACATTACAGCATAAAGCCGCTGGCTACCGATGAGGAAATAGCGGAAGAAATGGAAGAGATCCAGGCTCTCTACAGGGCTGTGAATAGATCTATTCAGTTGCACACTTACGGCCCACAACTCTTCCCTGAAAAAGAGAGTAATTTTAATTATTCCTTAGGTCCTATTGAGGGAATTTTGCGAAAATCTAAAGCAGATTCAATGGTCTTTGTTTATGGCTTCGGTGAGGTAGCAACGGGTGAGCGAAAGGCATTGGTAAGCGTCGCTGTTGCAGATTCATCCGGAACCATCGTCTGGTATTGTGTGAAAGGTTCCCGGGGTGGATATGACCTCAGAGATCCTGAAAGTGTGACAGCGCTTGTTGAAGATATATTCTCTTCTTTTCCAGAGGCAAGCGGATGAGATTCATCGCCTTGATATTGACTCTCTGTTTCATGGCAGCTGGCTGTTTAACCACCACTCTCCCGCCCGTCACAGAAGATTTCAGGCCTGGGGATGATGAGAAAAGGCTCTGGGAGCGGTCAAAGGAGGAGCAAAAAGTTCTTAACGAAAGTGGACTCCTATACCGGGATAGAGAGCTCGAAGATTATCTGAACCAAATTGCTAAAAAGCTCCAGCCACCTGAAATCTGGGCACATATTCCCTTCAGAATAATGGTCATCAAAAATCCCTATTTGAATGCATTTGCGTTTCCGAACGGTGTTATATATGTCCATACAGGCATTCTTGCGCGAATGGATAATGAGGCCCAGCTTGCAATCCTCCTTGCTCATGAGATGACACATTGCACACACAGGCATGCTTTAAAAGCATTTAGGGATCTCAAAAGGAGAACCGCCTTCCTTGCCGCTGTTCAGGAAACCCAGGTTGGAGCTGATGAGGACGTAGACCTGGTTACCCTTCTCGGTTCAACAGGTTCTATAGCCGCAGTGACAGGTTATTCCCAAGACCTTGAAACTGAGGCTGATATGGTGGGATTCGGGTTGCTGTTAAGCGCCGGCTATGACCCACACGAAGCACCAAAGCTTTTTGAACATCTAAAAAAAGAGCTTGAGGAAGAAAAGATAAAAGAGCCCTTCTTTTTCGGAACTCATCCAAGACTTCGGAAGCGGATAGAAAACTATAAAAACCTCCTTAATACCCACTATCAAGGAAAAAAGGCAGGGATCAAAAACACAAACATTTTCCTTGCAAAATTACACGAGGTAATATTGGAAAATGCCTTTCTGGATCTAAAAGCTGGACGATTTTCCACTGCACAGAGGGGGGCGGAAAAATATTTGACTATTAAGCCAAATGATCAAAGAGCCTACTACCTTTTAGGTGAAATTTCCAGACAGAGAGGAAAAAAGGACGATACAAAAAGAGCGAAAGCTTATTACGAAAAGGCTATCTCCATTGAGCCATCTTATCCAGACCCGCACAAGGCGATTGGATTAATCTACTATAAGGATGGTGAAAAGACGCTCGCAAATAGATCTTTTGAATCATATTTATCGCTTTCACCACAAGCACCAGATAGAGCCTATATCCAGGGGTATTTAAAACAATGCAATCAATAAAGGAGGAGGATAATTAAATATCTCGGAAATTCTACAACGTATTGGAATTAAAGGAATTTTATAGGGTTTGAGCTTTTGCCTCGCACATGGAATAATGGAATAGTGGAATGTTGATTTTTCAAAGGAATTTACTCATTTTTAACTTACCTATCAAGAGATATCTTAACAATAAACCACTGTCCCATTTTTCCAAAACCCATTATTCCAACATTCCATTATTCCAACATTCCAATTGGGGCGAAGCCCTAAGTTCAAAGATTTTATTGATATTGTTACTCTTCATGACAGCCTGCGCGCCCTGGATGCGAGGTGGAGGCTCATTTGAATCATCATCTTATAATTTCTCTTTTGATATCCCTCAGGGATGGATGAGATTGAATGTAGACAGATATCTGCTCATAAGCAGAGATGGGCCTTTTTTGCAATATATCCTCATTCAAGAGCGCCATATTGATAGACCCTTTAAACATACCAAAAAGAGATTAGATAGGGGAATGTTGCCCCAAGAGGCAGCAGAAGTCATTCTTGATGAAATCATTTGTGACCAATTAGTTTTGAATTTCCAGGTGATCGAAAATACCCCTGCCAGAATAAATCGATATGATGGGTTTAGACTCATTTTCACATATAAAAACAAAGATGGCTTGAAGCTCAAAACCATCTATTACGGATTTATAGCAGGAGATAGGTTTTACAACATACGTTATAATGCTGCCAAAAGATATTACTTTGAAAAGGATATTGAAACTTTTGAGAAAGTCCTGAATAGCTTTAAGCTAATCGAAGCACAAGCGGCGTGAGAATGTGACGTCCTTCAATATTTCAGTAAAATAATCTACCAAATCGATATTTATTCCAACATGGAAAACCTGGTCCTCAGGGCCAGGTCAGAGACAGAGGGCTCTGCCTCAGAGTTTTGCGATTAGGAGTATTGGAGTATTGATTTTTGGACTGAAGAAAATACGTCTGGCCCTTTGAGACTGAGTTGTGTGCAGAAAAGCAGAATAACTCCGATTTTCCATTACTCCATCACTCCATTACTCCATTGAGAGGTCGAATTACAGAGACTTTAAAGCCCCCTTCCAGGGGCCAAAGGAAAAGCCAGGTTCTTTGGACCTGGATTCTTTAATATGCCCCTTGACAACTAAATGAAAGATAGATAGCCTAACAAAAAGTCTAACTATGAAAGGAGTTAAGAGATGAGAAAGAAAGTAACTGTTGTTGGGGCCGGAAACGTAGGCGCAACTGTCGCCATGAGGGTTGCCGAAAAAGAATTGGCAGATGTTGTATTGATGGATGTCTTGGAAGGGGTGCCAGCTGGAAAGGCACTCGATCTTGCTGAGGCCGCACCTGTAGAATCTCATGATTCAAAGATTATCGGTGTAACCAATGACTACTCTCTTGCAAAAGAGTCAGATATAGTCATTGTGACAGCAGGCCTTCCCAGAAAGCCAGGAATGAGCAGGGATGACCTCCTGGCAACCAATGCAGGTATTATGAGATCGGCTGTTAAGCAGATCTCAACTGTTGCACCTGATTCTATTTTAATTATCGTAAGCAATCCCTTAGATGCCATGTGCCATGTTGCTTTCGAAACAAGTGGTTTCGGCAAAGAGAGGGTTATTGGTATGGCAGGGGTTCTTGACTCTGCCAGGTTCAGGACATTTATTGCAATGGAACTAAATGTTTCTGTTGAGAATACCCATGCCTTTGTGCTCGGTGCCCACGGCGATACCATGGTTCCTCTTCCCAGGTACTCCTCGGTAGCAGGCATACCTATAACTGAGCTAATGTCAGCCGAAAGAATTGAGGCCCTTGTTGAAAGAACCAGAAAAGGCGGAGGTGAGATATTAGGCTTATTAAAAACAGCGAGCGCCTTTTACGCCCCTGCATCTGCGGCAACGGAGATGGCGGAGGCGATTTTGAAGGACAAAAAGAAGATCCTTCCCTGTGTTGCCTATCTACAAGGTGAATATGGGATACATGATCTATTTATCGGTGTACCGGTAAAGCTTGGTTCAGCTGGGATTGAGGAGATAATAGAGATAAAGCTTACCGAAGAAGAGAATGAGGCTCTTCAGGGCTCAGCTAAGGCAGTTCAGGGCCTGGTGGATGACTTAAAGAGACTCGGCTGATTTCTCCATCCATTGGAAGCGCCTAAAGTTAACTGTTTGCTTGCTCTAGCAAAAATCAAAAGTGGACCAAAGTTAAGGTGATTTTCTTCATTAACTTTCGGCACTTTAGGCACTTTAGACACTTAAGACTCTCTTTGTGATACTTAGCAAGGTATCTATAGAGAGCATTACCGGTTTATTAATATAGTAGCCGATAGTCTAAGGGTATGGGAGACACCCATACCCTCTCTTAGGTTGCCGGTTTTAGATTTGATGAATCGCTCTTGTTTTTTCTTTAATAAACCGGTAATGCTCCCGTATCTATAGATAAGGATATAAGCTATGGATCAGGATTCATTAAGCAAGGAAGATGTTTATGATGTTATCATTACAGGTGGTGGGCCGGCAGGCCTCACATCTGGTATATATACAACCAGGGCAAGACTTTCTGCTATATTGATTGAAAAATTAGGTATCGGTGGCCAGGCTTCCATTACAGACAGGATAGAAAATTATCCAGGTTTTATTGGAGGAATTTCTGGTCCAGAGCTTGTTCATACTATGGAAGAACAGGCTAAATCCTTTGGTATGAGGATAGTTTTTGGTGAGGTGACCAGGATTGAATTTAGTGATGAGAGTGATATCAAGAAGGTTTTTGTAAATGGCGAGACTGAACCTTACCAATGTCTATCCATTATCATTGCTGCAGGTAATGAACAGAGAAAACTCGGTGTACCAGGCGAAAAAGAATACGCTGGTAAAGGCGTTTCCTATTGTGCCACCTGTGATGGTGCCTTTTTTAAGGATCTCGCCATAGCGGTAGTAGGTGGAGGTGATGTGGCACTTGAAGAGGCTCTATTTTTGACCAGATTTGCAAAAAAGATCTATATTATCCACAGAAGAGATAGGCTACGGGCAACAAAGATCCTTCAGGAAAGGGCCTTTAGCAACAACAAGATAGAATTTATCTTTGATTCAGTTGTGGATGAAATCTTTGGTCGAATTATGGTCGAGGGAGTGAAGGTAAGAAATCTTAAGACAGGACAGAAGAAGAGCCTCGAGGTAAATGGGGTATTTGTATTTATTGGCTGGACCCCAAGCCTTTCCTTTATTGGTAACACAGTTAAAAGAAGTGAAGATGGCTATATTATAGTAGATAAAGAGATGGGAACATCGAGGGAGGGTGTTTTTGCCTGTGGCGATTGTTGCAAAAAGAACTTAAGGCAGATTGTGACTGCCTGTGGAGATGGTGCTACAGCTGCCTTTTCTGCCCAGCATTACGTGGAAAGGATAAAAGGAGAGGAGTATGTCTGATCAACCCCTGACCTCATGACTGCCAATCGGATTCAAGGGGTTTTGGTAAGGGAAGTGAATTCCAAAATCAGGCAGGCATTTAATAATGGCAGTTTTAGCCCTCCCAGCTTTTCTTAGCCGCCAGACATGTTTGGCTAAGTTCAAAAAGTTTTTCATCCATCATAAATCTAAGAATAACCATACGATTCTCGATACTCCCTGCATACCTTAGACGCCTTTCTGTCTCCTTTTGAAAGGGCATCAGCTCCGGATGTTCTGTTAGAAAGCGGTCACGTGCCTCTACTGCCTTGCATATTTTTTCAAATCTCTCAGTGGTGTCGATCATTACTGTTTTCACTATTTTTGACTCTTTGTCTAATCGTCTAATCAGCATAACAATCAATAATATATAAGAAGAGAGGTTCTAAATCCCAGAAGAGGCATGATATACAGTTTTTTAATCTTGTCGAGGGGGGATTTTTGGGGGTATAAAATGGGTATAAAAGCTACTTCCTTTGTTGACAAAAAGCAATAAAAGCAATATTATACGGATATCTGCACTGTAATGTGGAAATGAGTCACAGGGGGCAAGGTGTTATTTGCAGTGACAATGTGATGGTTCAGGCGTTTCAGTAGGAAGTTTTAAACCAGTTGTGAAGGGCTAACATGAATACTTAGCGGCGGCAATTCAGGCGATTCTTAGCGGATGATCGAACTTTCGCCTTTCTGAGACCTCATTTTACGAAATTGGGCAAAATCAAGGATATTAGCAGGGGTGGCTTGGCATTTGAATATCTTTACAATAAAGGCTGCAAGGAAGACCCCTCAGAAATGGATATATTTCTGTCAGGAGATAGGTTTTATCTCCCCAAAATGCCATGTAGAGTCGTCTATGATTTTCAAATAGGTGAAGATTTAATATACATGTCTACTTTCCAGGACAGGCGATGTGGTGTGCAGTTTGGCGAACTCACAAGGAAGCAGGAACGTAAGCTCAAATTATTTTTTAATAACCATTTAACTGGGACGGCATAATGTCCAAAATGAACGGTCCGTCTTGTTA
>CAZMUW010000083.1:0-6613 GCA_964569645.1 uncultured Desulfobacteraceae bacterium
GTCTATTTCTTTTTATTTATAGAATCTTTCGATTCTTTGTTGAGTTTTTCCAAGCACCAGACCCACAGCTGGACCTTTTCTTTTACTTTATTACCATGGGCCAGCTTCTTTCTGTCTTAATGGGTATCGGGGGCCTGGTCTTATTTTATTTTAGACCTGAAAGGCAAAAAGCTACTTAGTCTTTGCCTAATCCACCTCCTTTCTTATCTAATTCAAAACTAACATTTTAAGACTATTTACCTCACCTATCCCTAAAAGTCTAAAGATAAAGGGAGAAAATGCACATTTCGCAATTATATCTCAACTACATCTTGACTTTTTCAAATAAGTCGGATTTATACTTAATAATTAAACTATGTTCAAGATGTTATTCGACCTGAAACATAACCGTTAGCTTCGGTCTGCAACGCAAGCCATCTTAGCCGCATATGCTCCTTCGTTGCCAAAAAAAAGATACCCATACCCCGGGACTAAAAATGGCCGGTCTTGACGCTTCAGGAATTTTTTGTAACATTTGCAGCATCATGGCCCACCTTGCACTTATGCTCGTTGTTCTGGCTGCAATTCCTGTTTATGCAGGCGAACCCGCCAACACATCTCCTACTGCCACCATCAGCATTCCATCTGATGATAGCACATACTATGAAGGCGATGAAATCTCTTTTGGTGGATCAGGCAATACCATAACCCTAACTGCGACTGATGGCGATGGTGATACGGAAACTGATTCAATTACTGTTATAGTTAATGGCCTGACAATTGAGATTGAGCCAAATAATAACATGGCGAATGCAAATTCTATAGACCCAGGGGTGTCAATCAAAGGACAACTTTCATCAGAAAAGGATGAGGATTGGTTTTCCATCAGCACTTCAGGCGCTGCTGTTATTACTGCTATTTTCAATGGAAGTAATATCTCTTCTGGTCGATGGGATATTTCCATAGAGGATGCTTCCGGCAATGTGGTATCAGAAGCAGAATATGATGGTTCAAAAGGTGCTGGCCCGGCTAAAATCTTTGCGGCGGTCACTAGAGCTGGAACCTACTATGTCATAATTAAAGCCTATTCTTCCCTCTATTATAGTGATGATAATTATACCCTCATGGTTTCGGCTGCCCAAGGCCGATTGTCCGGCGATGGTGCTGTTGAACCGTGGAATATTTTTGCAGACGAGATAAGTTACGACCAAAAAGCTGATCAATATATTGCAAGAGGTAATGTAATCATAACTAAAAAGGACAGTAAACTTAGCGCTGATTTTGTACGTTTCGATCACAAAACCATGAAGGCCTTTGCAACAGGCCATGTGATCATGAAAGCAGGGGAAGATACCCTCTACGGAAACAGCATGGAAATAGATCTGGAGGCCGAGACCGGGACTGTATATAATGGAACCATATTCCTTAAGGCAAACCATTTCTATATAAAAGGCAACAAGATCGAAAAGGTCGGCAAAGATTCCTATACTGTCGACAACGCCAGCATTACAACATGTGATGGCGATACGCCGGCATGGAGGATAACGGGAAGGAATCTTAAAGTTACGATAGAAGGATACGGTTTTGTAAATCATGCAGCTCTTTGGGCAAAAAAAATACCTGTGCTCTACACCCCTTTTCTTGTCTTCCCTGTAAAGCTAAAACGCCAGTCTGGCTTGCTGTCGCCCAGCGTAGAGTATTCCACTCGCAACGCCATGGATATAGAAGTGCCTTTTTACTGGGCTATAAATGAAAGCTCAGATGCAACTTTCTATGAGCATCACATAGCACGCCGCGGAGAAAAAATCGGTTTAGAATACCGTTATGTTTTAGGCACCGGGTCAAAAGGGACCCTGATGTACAACTTTTTAAATGACAGAAAAATAGATGACGGTACACCCAGTTCGAGCGAAAAATGGGGGTATGAAGATGATAACGTACTGCGGCCAAATTCCGATCGCTACTGGTTCAGGATGAAAAGTGATCAGTCAATGCCCTTTGGTTTTTCTGCAAAGCTAGACATAGACATTGTTAGCGACCAGGATTACCTTCATGAATTCAAACACGGATACACAGGATATAATAAGACATATAGGTATTTTGAGAAAAACTTCGGTAGGGGTTTAGACGATTATAATGATCCGGTAAGGGTTAACAGGCTCAATCTAAACAGGAGATGGTCCAATTACAGCCTGAACGCCGAGGCACGCTGGTATGACGACGTAATAACCCGGCGCCAAAAGGAAACGGATCCAACCTTACAGAAACTGCCGCTTGTGGGCCTAAATGCGTCAAAACATCCAATTCTGAAGTCCCCCCTTTATTTCGATCTCGACTCCGAATACACACATTTTTACAGGATAGACGGCACAAAGGGCCATCGGGAGGATGTGCATCCAAGGTTCTATCTGCCCTTAAGATACAGCTACTATTTTACTTTTGAGCCTTCTTTTGGAGTGCGGCAGACAGCCTGGCATATTTATGAAGACACATCTACAGAAACGAATAGAACACCGCACAGGGAGATTTATGACATAAAGTCAGACCTTTCTACAGAGATCTATAACGTATACAGTCTAAAAGGAAAAGGCATTGAGCTGATAAAGCATTCAGTTAGGCCACAGATCGTCTATGACTACATACCCGATCAGGATCAGGACAAATATCTTTTGTTTGATTCCTCAGACCAGATTGAGAGAAAAAACCTGCTCACATATTCACTTACAAACACATTTACCTTAAAATCAATAAAAGATACGAAGGAAAAAGATAATCTCCAGGCAGGCAAAATTGACAAGCCTATAGAAAAAAAGGAGAGACCTCGGGAAGAGAAAATTGAAAAACCTCCAAGTTACAATTACAGGCAGTTCTGCCGCTTCAACCTGACACAGAGCTATGACATAAATAAGGCAAATGAGGATGATCCAGAGCCTTTTTCTCCAATAAAAGGCGAGCTTGGAATTGAGCCGATCGAGTATTTATCCATGAATGCCGATGCCGAATGGTCTAAGTATGAAGATCAATTTCAATCTCATAATATTGCAGTAAACATATCGGATAAACGTGGAGACAAATTATCTGTTGAGCACAGGTACAAACGCGATTCAATAACCTGGTCCAAAACAATAGAGTCTGTTTACACGGATTTTCTTTTGAAAATATCAGACAGACTCTCGGCATACACCGATTACGAGTATAATATACTTGAGGAGAAAGAGATCAAATTCGGCCTGGGTCTTTTATATCAATCGCAGTGCTGGTCAATAGAGTTAAGCTTCACAGATGAGGAGGATGACCGTAGATATGCTCTTATGGTCAACCTGTATGGGCTTGGAGGATTTGGCACAAAATTTGGAGAGGAGGCATGGGAAACCCTTTTTGGCGCAGATTAGTAGGCTTTGATCATCGCTCTGGGCCAAAAAGCACTTTATGCAGAGCACACCAGATCGCAGAAATTGTTTAGGGTTTAGGAATCAGGGGTTAGGATTTTCCACATTTTATTGCGTATGTTCATGTTTGCTATTAAAAATTTAAGGCCATGTAAAGATCTCAGTAAAACCCTACTTTTACAATCCTCAATCCTGATTATTTTTGCCTTGTTTCTGTCTAATTGCGGCAGAAAGGCACCACCCACCCCGCCCCGTCAGACTCAGCCTCCGGCAGTCAATGACCTAAGAGCAATTATAGTTAGGGATAAAGTCATGCTGACATGGACTATCCCGAGGGAAAAAGAAAAGGTCATATCAGGTCTGGCCGGCTTTATTGTCCATAGATCGAAAAAGCTACTTTCAGCATCTGATTGCAAGAATTGCCCGGTGCTGTTTAAGCGCATTGCCAATATTCCAATCGAAGTAAAGGCCTCTAGATATCTGAAAAAAGGCAATATGACGTATACTGAAACACTGGAAGAAGGCTACAGGTACATCTACAAGGTAACTGTTTATCCAGAAGGGGCTACAAGCAGCGACTCAAATTATGTGTATTTTATCTATTGATTGGGCCAATATTTTTTGTTAAATTGATGCGGTTGAACTTAGCCGCCTGCGGCGGAACTTTTTCGACAGGATTAACAGGATTAACAAGATTTTCTTATTTTCTTTATATCCTGAACATCCCTGGCCCAGACCTGGTTTTGCAGGGCAGACGCACACGGCTCCAGTCGGGGTATTTTATCGCTGCCCAAGTAGATTGTACGCAAGTCGCGCCAGGGCGGGCCTGTCTATCCTGTCCAAAAGAAGGAAATTCCTATACTATGAACTTAGTGGCTTCACACCAACGCCCTGGGCTATAAGGAGGAATCTTGGCCTTTAAGAGAAATAATATCTGGATAATCTTTCTTTTTTTGATGTTTTTTTCAGCCTGCGGCTACAGGTTTGCAGGTAGTGGAAGCTTTCCGGCCGGCATAAAGAGTGTATGTATACCAATCCTCGAAAACCGTACCTCTGAGACTGGCATGGAGAATATATTTACTAATGCCCTTATTTATGAAGTTACCAGGGATAAGAAAGTCACCTTGACAAGCAGGGGTGATGCTGATGCCCTTCTTTCCGGGATTATTGAATCCATGAGTATTAAGACAATCACCCGCAAAACCACACACTCCCCCCTTGAAAGACGGGTTACAGTCACAGTCAATTTGAAATTAACAGGCCCCTCCGGCACGGTAATTCGGTCTGCAAAAGGTGTTTCTGCAAGCGAAGCCTATGACGTAATGCCGGACAATAAGCCGGTAACAGAAAAAAACAGGCGGGATGCGATCTCAGCTCTTTCAAAGAGGCTTGCAGAAAGGGTTTATAGGCGCATGACAGAAGATTTTTAAAGGGGCTGCCGGCAACCCTCCGGGAAATCTGTATAGAAATTCAAATATCTTCAACTGGGGAGCTTATAGGATCAAGGCATGATTTTGCCTCACCAACAGTAAAGAGAGAACCGGTAATCAATATCAGATCCCTTTTATCGGCCAGATCCCTGGCCCTGTCAATAGCTGCCGGCAAAGAGAAATGGACTTCCCCGGCCTTTCCAAATTCCCTGGCCATATCCATTAAAAAGTGAGGATCGGCCGCCCTGTAATAGGCCGGTCTGGTATAAATTACTCTGTTGGCCAGGGGTAGAATCCCCTTAAGGATATTTGAGATATCCTTGTCTTCCATCACACCCAAAACCAAAATCAGTTGTTCGAAATCAAAATCATTCCCGATTGAGTATGCAAGTGATCTCATAGCTGATGGATTATGCGCACCATCAAGGATAATTGTCGGATTTGAGGAAACCTTTTCAAGCCTGCCATGCCAGATAGGATCAGCAAGGCCTAATCTAATAGCCTCATCTGAAATAGTAAGACCCTTTCTCTTTAATATCTCCAAAGTCAATAAGGATAAGGCAGCATTTCTATACTGGAATCTCCCCTTAAGACCAAGCTCGAGATCCTTAAATCTATCTTTTAGCCCATAATACCCTAAAAGACCTGATGGTAATCTGCGATATAGGACATCATGCCCCACCCTCCGGAAAGGGGCACCTTTTTTCTTGCACAGGGACTCAAATAGAGCGACTATAGAGGGTTGATTCACAGCTGTAACCAGGTCAACCCCTTCCTTTATTATGCCACCCTTTTCTTTTGCAATATCAATAATGGTATTTCCCAGGAATTCCTGATGCTCTAAGTCGATATTGGTAATAATAGAAACCATTGGATTGATTACATTGGTGGCATCTAAACGTCCACCCATTCCTACCTCAACAATACCGATATCAACATTGTTGCGGAAAAAATAGATAAATGCCATCGCAGTGGTCATCTCAAAAAATGTTGGTGGCTCCTTCTGACTTATAACCCCTTTCAATTCCCTGATAAGTGAGTCCGCCTGGTCCTTTTTGATAAACCCTCTGTTAATCCGAAACCTTTCTGTAAAGCTGACCAAATGGGGTGAGGAGTAGAAGCCGACCTTCAGACCTGATTTCATCAGTATAGATTCCAGCATAGCACCTACAGATCCCTTACCATTTGTACCAGCAATATGGATGTATCTCTGACCAAGGTGAGGATTACCAAGGGCCTTTAAAAGGTTGGATATTTTTGAGAGTCCAAACTTAATCCCAAATCTCTGGAGGCTATATAACCAGGAAACCGATTCTTTATAGAAAAAATCCTGCCTTTCTATTTCTTTAGCTTGACTTACCACATTCTTCTCCCACAATGAACGGTGCCTTTTAATAACCCTTCATCCAAAAGGCTTAGTTGATCATGCTATATACTAAGGTGAAGGTTGGAATGATACTAAAATTTGCATGGTGGCACAATCTATATTTCTTATTACAGACTTCGTTAAGTAGAAAATAGTTGAGTGGTTGAGTGGTAAAGAAATGACAATAATATCAACATGTTAGCTGAGATCAAAAGTCAAATGTCCAATTTTCCCGCTTATGCTCAATATCTTAGTAATAACAACTAATTAACTACTCAACCATTTGACGATGTCTGTATTAGTTAAATAGTTGTTATCATTAGAATATAAACCAAGGCCAGCAAAATTGGACATTCGCAATAAGTTGGATTTGTAACAAATTGAAATCACAAGCAATTTAACGTCTCGGAAATTCTACAACTTATTGAGATTAAAGCTAATTTTTGAGG
>CAZMUW010000084.1:0-6549 GCA_964569645.1 uncultured Desulfobacteraceae bacterium
TGTTACTGACGATTAAAAAAGAACCCACCAGCAGTGTCTAACTGGACCCAGGTTGAAGTTGCGTGTATTTGAGAATTGCTATGAGGTTATACCGATAAATGGACCCTCGGTAGAAGATATGGGGGTTGATGTGAGAGAAGAGGAATGAACCGGCAGAGCAACTAAGTTTCATCCCGCAGGGATTTATGGTGACAGGATTCGTTAGTTTTTGTTAGAAGGGGATATCGTTATCATCTAACTGGTAATGATGATACTCATGGAAATCTTTTCCACCATTGATTTCTGTAAAAGAACTTGAGTAACGCTCCCAGAGAAAGTTTTCGATTTGATAAAGCAGAAGCCATATTTTGAAAATCCATCGAGTTTTTCTATTACCCATCACTTCATTTGCCCTCCCTCATGTGTGTTGGTGTAGATAAAAGATATCCGTAGAAGGCAGGAGCCCATGTTCAGCCTTGCCAACCACCCATGACATCATCCTTGATTACAGTTGAGCCGGAAAAATCAGCCCGCTGAAAAGAAAGTGTTTGATAGGCGATTAGCTTTTTTCTTTCCTCCCTGACGAACTATTGAGTTTTCTTGATTCCTTCATTCTCCAGCTGGGGCCTTGGATATTGATGATAATGGAATGATGTACCATGCGATCAACGATGGCTGTAGTCATAACCGGATCGCCAAGGTAATCGCCCAGCGTTTTAAAGTCGATATTGGTAGTCAGAAGAGTGGAGTTTTTGCAGTAACGACCATCAATCACCTTGTGAAAAAGGTTGGCATTGCTGGCATCCTGCTGTTCAAGGCGGTCAAAGCCAACCTCATCTATCAACAGGATATCAGGACAGACATAGCTTTTTAATTTTTTATCCAGGGTGTCATCAGCCAAGCTGGCCATTAACTCTTTGAGCATATCAGTCGCGGTGGTATACCGGCAGCGGTATGTTTCCCGACAGCCAAGCAGAAGCAGGGCCTTGGCGATGTGGCTTTTGCCGGTGCCGGAGTTGCCTGCGATAATGAGTCCTTGTTTACGCCCTACAAAGTCAAGCTTGGCCAATTCCATGATCTGTGTCTTGTCCACGCCTTTCTGGAATGTAAAGTCAAAGTCTGTGAGCAGTTTTCTATCCGGCAGCTTTGATTCTTTGATACGTCGCTCGATTCTTCGCTGAATGAGCGCATTGGCTTCCAGAGTCAACAGCCGTTCAAGCAGATCTGTGGGTGGCGATGAGTCTTGTGCTGCGCGAGCGAGCTCATCGTCCAGGACTCTGGCTATCTCGTTAAGCCTCAGGATTTTCAGGCTGTTCCTGATCCTGCTTAGGTTCTCCGGTGCTATCTTCTGTTTTACTTTCATGTGTTGATCCTCCCAAAAGAGCGCTGTAATCGTCTAAAGAGCGTTGTTTAATCTGGGGCAAGGCCTTGCGCAGTTCTTCTGCGGCCTGTTCGTTTCTGAGGGCTTCCAGGGTACGTGGTGCTGCCTTTGCCTTGAGAATACGCTCGACCGCCTTACAGTCGTAGGCATGGTAGCGGCAGGCATGAGCAATGGCCTTATTGATGTCATCACAATGGTATGTTTCCTTCTGTCGCAGGATATGCCTGGCATGAAAGCCGCAGTTTTTTGGGTGCTTCTCTTTAAGACCTTTCAGGAACTGCTCACTATTGTCACCCAAAGCCATAAATTGATCCCGTACCGGTTCGAGGCCATAGCGTATTTTGCGGGCGCCATGGATCTGGTGGGCATCAAGCTTGGTAACCGAACCTGCCGGCGCCCTTTCATGACGAACGAGCAAGGCAAGATCGGCTGAGTAAATAAGAATCTCATGTTCCGTTGCCTTCATGGTCAGGATATCGGCCACATGTTCATAGGGAACAGGATAGCGGTTGGTCTCAAATTCAATATAGCCCTCAAGATCACAGACCCGCAAAGCCACCTCAGAGGAATCATAGGGATGGTATGGGAGGGGCTGCAGGAGGTCCTGTTCCTGCTCCAGGAACAACTCAAGGGGTGGCCGCCCGGTGGTGTCGTGGATGTGGGGATCCGATCTTTCCCGCAGCCACCACCTGGCGAACGCTTTCAGATCATCGAGATCCTGGAACTCCCTCCCGTTCAGCAGATTCTTTTCCACATACTGAAATGGTGCTTCAATCTTGCCTTTTGTCTGCGGTCGGCCCCGGCGGCAGGCAATAGGCCGACAGCAGTAATGGGTAATAAAAGCCGCAAAAGAGGGATTAAAAACCGGTTTGCCCGCCTCCCAACGCAGAACGACAGTTTTTTCGCTGTCATACAGACATTGTTTGGGCACGCCGTTGAAATGGGCAAAACCATCCTGATGTCGGCGAATCAGGGTGAAAAAATCCCGCCGTTCTGTGAAGTCGATATAATGGCGCCTGGAAAACCCTAAGACATACGAAAAACAGTTCACCTTGCTCTTGCCGGTGCGGACAAAATCAATGGTGTAGGGACTCCAGTCCATCTGTCCCTGCAAACCGGGTTCGGTCTCAAACCTGATAATAGGGGTTCTCTTTGGAGTTGGCCGTAAAACACGCAACCGTTCCCTGAGGATACTGGCACCGCCGGTATAACCCGCATCCCTGATTTCTTCAAGAACCCTTTGCCCTGTTATTTTGGGATATCTTTCCAGAAGTTGCTCGATCTGTCCCACAAACGGATCCAGTTTGCTGGCCCGGATGGCATGCTCTTTATGAGGGTCCTTGACAATATCGTGCCCATGATCCCGGTTTGCCTGATGTTTGCGCAAGATTCGCCGCACCATATTGCGACTGATGGAAAAATGTCGTGCCAGAGCCCGGATACTCCAGCCTTCTCTATTCATGGTGACTAACAGACGCTCAAGCTCTTCCCTACTCTGTATGAAGGTTGTCATTTTGTACCTCCTGGTTCGTACGCCTCCAAGGTCTGCTGCAAATTTTCCTTTGCCTGCTCCATGCTCTCCAAGGCCTGTCTGCAGCACGAGATGAGGATCTGCTCTTCTTCCTCCGAAAACTGGCCTAACTCCGTGGTGCTTATGGCAAACCCTGCTATACGGCAATGCTCCTGCATGCTCAGGAGCTTTCGGTGTAATTCCCTGGCAACGGGATCTGATATCCTGGAAGGTGTCATCACGATCTGGCCTTCCGGCTCTAAAATCTCCCATGGGTTTCTCAGGATGCAGGCAGGGTTGTTCCATGGATTGCTCTGTAGCGCTGAAACCATCTTTCTCGTCTCACGCCAGGTCAAATGGTGCTTGCGGATCGTTTCCAAAAGCGCTTCCTGGTTGCTGCGCTGCAACTTGGACAGTTCCACTCCCATGCTGATGGGCAAAAGACCCAGCCTTATGTTTTCCTGCACCTCATCGCTCAATCGTTCTATCAATGAAACCCGGCGGCAGACCCAGCTTTTATGCCGTCCCAAAAGCGTGGCGATTTCCACCTGGCTCAGAGCCTCCTCATGATAAAGGGAATGCACCACCATCGCCTCTTCCATGCTGCTGATCGATTTCCCAATCCAATTCAACTGCATGAGCGCCACCTTGCCGGCACGAATGCCCAAATCCAGAATCCGCGCATTGAGGCTTGGTAACAAAAGCGCCCTCCCTGCTCGCAACCGCTTAAAACCATCTAACATTTCATAGCGGCCCTTTTCCATACGGTTAACAACCACAGGCGTCATCTGCCCATACTTTTCCATGGATCGCAGCATGGCCTTATCCGCCTGCGGATTGATGATCCGCAAATAACCGAATCGTTCGGAGATCCTGGTCAAAGGCATGTCCACCGTTTCTGAGCGTTGATCTGCCATAGCTATTCCTTTACCCCCCCGCAACAAAGATAGCTATGGCCCCTGCCTCAGTCTATCACTTCTTAAACACCCTTCACAGGGTAGTCGGTCGATTTTCCTTTGCATATCAACAGGTTGTGCTCGTATCACCTCTTTAAATAAACGAACGAGTAGTTGGGCTACATATTCAATGATTATAAGGGGTTGCACCCCTATCACATCTTGAATTACATCTCTGGGTAGTTGGGGGGTTGATCTGCTGGATGGGGGCCTTATTGGACCGGTTTTATGCGGGCTGGAGGAAGGCGGGCGACGATTGTCAGACTGGGATGGGCTCTTTGAAGACTCAAGCTTGCTGCCCAAGTAAATGGCCTGAAAATATGAGCGGTTCTTTTTGTTCCACTCAGCACATTTTTTGGCATGCCATTTCCTTTTGCACTCTTCTTTCCCACATGTTTTCTGGCGATCACCAAGGCGAGGATGCGGGGTAAACCACTTCCTGCATATTCGGCATGGCCGTTTGTTAGACTTCCGGTTCTCTCCCATCGTTTTCTCCTTTTGTTAGCTGAAAAAACGATGATAGCTAAACTAAAAGGATAGCGAAACAGGTGGGTCTCTAAACCGGTGCCTTCCTGGTTATGAAATACCGGCAGGGTGGGTCCATTTCTCGGCGGTGGGTGGGTTCATTCCTTTCCGGTGGTGGCATCTCTCCTCGACGCTACGGTAAGAGTTGCCTTTTGCATGTGGTTAAAGAGAAACTGGAGCAGGAAGGCGTTTTAGTAGCATACGTTGATCTGTATAAGATTGCATCGATGAGTCAACTTGCCGGTGTTTATGCTTCAGCTATTTTGACCACGGCGCATACGAGGATCGAAAGGGCAATAAGAACTATTCTCGAAATGCTTGCTCATTTGCGCCCGAAGATCACTATTGAGTCAACAGGTGCTCCTTCTGTCATGTTAGATTATTCATTTAAATCAAAAGAAACCTGGAAAGAATTGGAAGTGGTTTACCAACTACCGCAGGGTATTGCCCAAAGGAGGAAAAAACGCTTTGTGGTAATGCTTGATGAATTTCAGGAGATTTCTATTATTGGCGGCGATCTGCTGGAAAAACAGTTGCGGGCGGTGATTCAAACCCATCCTGACGTAAGCTATGTCTTTGCCGGGAGTAAACGCCATCTGCTTTATGAGATGGTACGTGATGAGGGAAGGCCTTTTTACCGTATGGGGGAAATCTACAATCTTGACAAGATTCCTGAAAAGGAGATGGCGGATTTTGTGCTGGAGAAGTTTTCTCAAACCGGATACAATATCGAACCTTCGACGGCAGGGTTTATCCTCACGGAGATGAGGAATATTCCTTACAATATCCAGCTCCTGTGTCATCACTTGTGGGCCCAGACAAGGGATGTGAAAATTGTCAAGGTTGAGGATGTGGTCTCAGCCATCCGAGACCTGGTTTATACCTATGAGCCTATTTTCGGGGAGTTGTGGGATAACCTTACGATTTACCAAAAAAACTTATTGCGAGCAATCGCCTTAACAAAAGGGAAGAACCTTTTCTCATCTGAAACTGTTGCCAGCTATGGGTTAGAGGCCTCCTCCTTTGTAAGTAAGGGATTATCGCTACTGCAAAAGAAGAATCTTGTGGAAAAACGTAACGATCGGTATGAATTCAATGATATCTTCTTTGAGAAATGGCTCCTGGAGAGACATTAGTCATGGAAGTGGAATCCTCGCCCCCTTTTTGCCTTAACGGTAGCACCTGACACCATCCCCCACAGTCTGGATTCTTATTCGAGTACTCCAGAAACCATTTTAGGCAAGACTTCTCGGTCCAGAGTTCGTCAAATGGTTAATTACGTCTCGGAAATTCTAAAACTTATTGAGATTAAAGCTATTTTTGAGGCATGGTCTTTTTGCCCCGCACATGGAATGATGGCCCGCCCTGGCGCGACTTGCCTGGAAAAGGACGTTATCGCTTTAATATCTTGTAAGCTAAGCCTGTAGAACTTACGCCTTGAAAGTCAGGTCTGGGCCAGGGAATATTGGGTTTCTATTCCAACATATTGAAAAATATCATGATTCATGAGACCTGCCCGCCATTGCCCCTGAAACTCTATCATCAGTTTGATCAGTCTTACTTTTTTCAGAGGTTCGTGATATAATTATGATATGAATAGGCGTGGCAGGCGGGTAATCTAACCATGGATCGAAAAAATATCAATAGAGGATTTAAGAAGCTTGGGAGTGGCAAGACGCAGTATCTCTTTATGTCCTTGCCTGTAAAATATTTACTAACTTCCCATTCGAGCTTAAAAAAGTAGCCGCTAATGCCATCGATGCATCCCATAGTATAATAAGGAACATACCTGCCCTGTTAAATAGATCATTTATTGAAATGTGCAATTATTGTCTACTCCTTATTAGACATAAAGATCAGTACTTAAAAAGCGATATTTAACAGGGTAAAAGTGATACTGCCAACGCAGCTTGAAAGAATATCTGAATCATCTGAACATTGCACGTGGTTCATCTGGAGAATTTCACTCTTGTTATGAAAGCTTTAAACAAGCTGGCCAAATTACACATGATGAATACGAGCAATTAGATCGACTCCATTACAATATTGATTATTTTTCTTCAAGACATAAGCACAGATGGTGTCAGCCGTTTGTTGTTCTTTATCCAACGCACCACTGACGACTAACAACGTACAATTAACGTAAGTTCATAGTATAGGAAATCCCATTTTTAAACCAATAAAAACCGGCCCAAAGC
>CAZMUW010000085.1:0-6463 GCA_964569645.1 uncultured Desulfobacteraceae bacterium
GGCGGGACGACCTTTCCAGCGCAGTCGCTAGTCTTGAGGAGAAATACAAACTACTAAACCCTCGGGTAAAGGATTTGGAAAAGCGTGATCAGGATCTGTCACGCCGGATTAAGGATATGGAGACGAGGGCTGAGAAAGGTGAGGCAGCCCTCGCTACCCTGGGCAAAGAGAGGCAGCGGCTTCTGGACATCGGTCTCTCCCTTGAGGCACTGGCTGAATTCAGTCAGAGATTACAATCTGTGGCACAGCGTCATCATATTACACCGGCAGAGCTCAGGGAAAGACTGCTGCAGGAGTTGGAAAGCCTTGGTCAGGGGCTCGGTCTGGAAGGATTGATCCAGAGCCGACAGCTAGAATTGGAGGAGCAGGAGCGAGCAGTTGCCCTGGCCAGACAGGAGCGGGAAAGCTTAAAAGCAGTTGTCACCAGCCTCAAACAGGAAAAGGCGAGCCTGGAAGCCAGCATCAAAAACACCAGGGAGAAGGTTAGCAGGGAAATCGCCAAAATCATCCCGGTGGCTCAGGATACGGTCAATAGGTTAGTAGAAGAACTGCGGCGCGGACACGATGAGGCACTGGCAGAAGTTCATCGGCTCAGGGATGAAGCACTGGAGGTGGGGAGGGAGGTCGGGCGGTACGAAGAAATGCTTCAAGCCAATCAATGGCTGAGTGAACTACCGGCCCTCGCACAAGGTGAAGAGAGCCTTGAAGGTAAGCGAGTCAGAGTCATCACCTTACTGGTACTGCGTGGTGCTGCTGCCTGGCTAAAGCACAATGAGGCAAATAAGTTGGGATTCTCAACCCTGTCTTTTGCCGCTGATAACCTGATTAGAGAGCTGGAACAATGGAAGGCCTGACACCCTATATTACTATCCTGAAAAACCTGGGCTATCAGGCGAGGAAACTAACCTCAACCGGCCTCTCTTTGACCAAGCTATTTGCCGAAGAGGCAAGCCGTCTGAACCGGCGGGATGAAGCATCACGCCTGAGAGCATTATACCTCTCTTTCAGGCAACAGCTGGACTGGGCGAAGAGGAGTGAGGACACAGCAAAATATGGCTACAGTCAGGCAAACCTGATAGTCTCCTTGGGCGGGTTAGCTGTGAGCAGTATCATCAAAATGGTATCAGAAAATAAACAGCTATCGACCTTTTCAGACCATCTATTTGCCAGTCTTACCAGCAAAGAGCATCCTTTCGGTATGGTTCTTGTCTGTGTCGGCCCCAAAGGTCTGCCTGATGACGTAGGAGTCGTCTCCGTATCTCGATTAGCCCGGGAGTCAAACCGAGAGGAGTCTGAGGTCATCAAGGAGCTGAAAGAACGCGGCCATCTTCTACTCAGTGAAAAGGTCTTCTCGCTCTTATTTGATAAGTTAATCAATGATGTTCAAGAGGGGCGTCTGCATTTACCCATATCTACGGAGAAACTGGCTGAGCCTAAGAACTTAAGCTGCTTAAAGCTTGAAGCTAAGAAATTGGGATAACTACCATATTCATGGCTATGATAATGCCCTCGGTCTTCCCCTCAGTAATTCTGGCTTTCCTCTATAAACTTGCCTCATAGGTCTTTAACCATTGAAGCAAATTTCCGCCTGATGAGCCTGCGACCACACTATAATGTAAATATAGGTTCATTCTGTTAATGAACAAGAGTTCCTTTTGTTCAATAATGAAACTAACAAAGCAAAAGCACCTTAACAATTGAATAGAGCTATAAAGCCTTGACCTGAACGCTTGCCTAGTCTACGGGCAATAAAATGCCCTAGCCGACGCTTAACCGAGCTAGGGCAAGTCTAACAAGGGAGAGTGTCCACAATGCTAGACTGGAGCAAGTATATCACGGTAGCCGACAGGTATCAATACAAGGCAAAGGCACAGGATAGAGGGGACTTAAACCATACCATTATATTAAGCCTTGCCGATGCCCAAACTAGACTGGACAATAACGGCGGCGGTCAAGTATCCGATGTAGCTATGCTACGGATTGCCTCTTACGAGTGTAAAAAGTATTGGCGAAGCGAATACCGTAACGGTAGGGTCATAAGCCTCAATGCCATTATAGATGACGGAGACGGTAACGGGATTGAGCTAATAGACACCCTAGCCGATGACCGAGCAATTGACCTAGAGGCTTGGCTAAATGAGGCTACTTGGCGGTTAGGTTACCCAAAGAAGCTAGTTGAGGTAATCGGTAAGAGGCTTAAGGGAATATCACTTACCAAATACGAACAGCTTTACTTGTGCCGATTTTGGAAAAAGCAACAAAAAAGGCTTATTAGATGATAGCAAAACACCCCCCGAAATGTCCTATATATAGTAGGAGCACCGATTATGCCAGCGGGTTGCGGGTAATCGGTCAACTTACTACTAGGCGAAGCCGATAGCCTTGCCCACTATCGGATAGCCTCAAAGGGGGTGGCTAAAATAGAACAACTGAATATAGAGGGCAAGCGTTCTGGCGAGGGCTTTGTAGCTCACAAGGCTATGCTGGTAAACGCTCTATCAAGGGCATTAGCCGATAGAGTAATGCTAATGGACTTGACTATTGGGCGTAAAGGCTTACTCGGTTACCTAAAGGCTTTGGGGGGTAGTAACGTAGTTAAGGTTATTCCCTCAAGCGGTAGTGCTAGCGGGTCGCAGACTATCGGTAGTAAGAGGCTTAAGGTTATCTGCGGAGCTAATACCAGCTACCTTGCTGGTAACGAATGGATAGGTGAGAAAACACCTATGACGCTTTGTGATGTTAGGGTAAGTCCCAGTAACTCGGTCAAGCCTAATATCGGAGCTAGTGAGCTAGCAGAGGCACTAGCCAGAGTTTTACCGTTTACAGCTACGGATGACGCTAGACCTATACTCCAGTGCGTCAACTTTGTGGCTAAAGACGGTAAGCTAACACTGGTGAGTGCCGATGGCTTCAGGCTAGCGGTATTAAGCCTTGACTATGATGACGGAGAGGGGCAAGCCTTAATCAACCGTGATGACCTCAAGGGGATAGCCAATGCCCTGCGGAGAGCAAAGCGGGCTAGGGTTAGCTTTGAGGGTGAGGACATCAAGACGCTTACCATAGACACGGAGCTAATCCGTTATAAGTGGGTAAGTGTTGACGGTAGCTTCCCCGATTATGAGAAGCTAATCCCTACCGAATTTAATACCTTTGCCCATCTTGACACGGTTGAGGCAATCAAGGCAGTTGGCTCACTCAAGGTAATAGCCGACAGCAAAGCCTATCCTATTGACCTTACCATTGGCGACGGTAAGATAGTTATGGCTAATCCCGATGATAAGGGGCAAGCCGAGCTAGTAGCCGATACCGATGGACAGGTTAAAATAAGGGTAGACGGTGGCTATCTTGCCGATGCTCTTAAGGCTTGTGGGGGTATGGTAGATTTTAAGCTCACCAATGCCGTATCGCCAATGCTCTTTACCTCAAACGGTTATCAATTGGTAGTAATGCCAATGCTAACCACAGAGGCTAATGAGCAAGCCAAAGCCGAGCAAGAGGCAAAGCCTACCGAGCCAGAGGCTACCGAACCAGTAGCCGATAAGCCCAAAGGTAAGCGTAGCCGTAAGAGAGAGCCAGTAACAGCCAAATAGAACGCTTGTAACTCAAAAACAAAAGCCACGCAGAGAAGCGGGGGTTGACCCCGCTTTTTTGCTTTTTTCAGGGGTATTCTTCCCCGAAGGCGTGGGAAGGATACCCCTCTTTTGTGGCTGAAAGGGGGAAGTATGTCTTGGCTCTATAACCACCGAGAACAGCTTGACGGTTATCAGCTATATGCCGAGATTGCCTACCGCTTTAGACCCAAAGTGTTGCCTGACGACAGGGATGATATTGAGATGGAGATAGTCCTCAAGCTCAAAGCTGAGGCGGACAGGCACACCGAGGTAACGCTGGGCTTCCTGTATACCGTTGCCAGAAATGTAGTAAGGACTTACTGGCGAAAGAAATACCGGGAGCGGAGAAGGTTATGCTGTCTCTATGAAGGGAGTAAAGGGGAGATGATTGCCGATGGGTGGAAGTTTTTTATCCCAGCCCCCGATATAGAGAGCAGGCTTGATGCCATCGCTACACTCAATACACTACCTGCAAGAATGGTCAAGGCAGGGGCTATAAGGGCAGAGGGCGGGAAGCTAAATAATGCCGACAAACTGTATCTATGCCGTCAGAGGCATAGGCAATCTAAATACAACTGGTCTGACGCTGAAAAAATAGAGCGGATGCGACAACTATATGTAGATGAAGGATTACCTTGCACCGAAGTAGCTAAAATTGTTGGGAAGGGTCGGTCTACAGTTCAACGCCAGCTAAACAAGCTAGGAGTAATCAGACGCTAGCCTAAAAAGTGCCTAGTTTGAAGGGATAAGTATACCCAATTTTAGATAGAAAGGTGAAGCGAGCACAAGCAAAGGGGAGGTCGTGGGTTCATCCTACGACCTCCCCTTTTTTATCTTGTTATAGCACCCTTTAACCTTCAGCATATGGAAAACCCTGCCCTGCCCGTAAGAACGCCTATTTTTGGATTACAGGGGCTGTTCTAGATGATAGGCTGGGGAAGACCTCTTCTTGTGCCTAGGGTCACACATTTCAAGCAATTGTTAGCCGCCAACTGAGTTTGGCCGCAGCTAGCAGACAAACCGTAGGTTAAGAAACCGGGGCACCAAATTTCTGTTGATAGAATCCCAAGCCAGGTCTTATTCTCCGTAAATAGCCCGAATTCCTAAAATGTCTCCTGCACCTAGAGTCCTCTTTAAGTCATCGCCCCACCAGCTATAAGCATGCATTGTCAAAGCCCCGTCCTTGGGTGAGCGAAGGTCGCCCAAAACGAGCACGTGACCGGCTTCATGCGTAGCTATGTTCCAGTCATCGTATTTATCTGATGGCACGCTTGCCGAGATAGACCAGGGTTCGGCAGCGTCAAAGATAATGTCACAGTCTATCAACTCTTTGGTATTCAAGTAGTACCAATAATAGGTGACAGCGATAATGCCCCCAGCACCGTCAAGTGTTCCCCAGGAGACAGTATTTACGCCATCTGGCGTCACCAAACTGGGAGCGACAGCATCATCTCGGCTCACCGAAGCACCGAAGGGCCCCGATGCAGCATCCCAAGCAGCAAAACCCTTCGAAACTTCGGCAACCATACTGTCGAGTTCTTCCGCGGGGAAGCCACTAGCGGTGGGATTCACCTTAACCAATATTGAAGGGTCAGCCCAGTAGTACTTTGGAGCCCACTTGTAACTATCTGTCTCCTCGTCGGGCGGATACCATGGCGGAGAACTATACCCATAATCGATGAAAACTCCCCTGCCCATATCCCGTGCTGGTGGCACCGCTGGCTTAGCTAGAGCTACACTAAAGCTACTGACAGCAATCAAGGCGACTAAAATTACCGCCAACGCAATCCTTTTCATTTGGTTTCACCTCCTCCCTTTATCGTTCTCAATTGTAAGACCTTGGCCAGAAAAAGCCAATCGTGTGGGAAAGCTTTTGGCTTTGATAGCTTGTCTTTAACTTCGCTTGGAATTCCCGGTGGTAAGCCAAAACTCGTATTGCGGAGTTAACGTTACTAAGGGCTGGGTATCTTCTGCGTACAGATACCCAGCCCTGCTTTTGTGCCCGGCATTACACAAAATGGACTTTTGTACAACTACGCTAACCTGGTTCTTTTGTGCGAGATTCGATTTTATATCGAACTCAATATGCCAGGCAACTCGGAGAGGCTCTTTATCATAAAGTTGGGCTTCTCGTCTTCGCTACCTATTGTCTCCTCGTAGCGGTCATTCCACCTAAACCACACGCTTTTCATTCCAATTCTGTTCGCCCCCACAATGTCTGCGTCAATCCTGTTGCCAACCATAACGGCATTCTCGGCTTCAACCCCCAATTTATCTAATGCTACCTGGAAAACCTGCTTATCCGGCTTTCTGGTGCCCACCTCTTCAGAGATTACTATCACGTCAAAATAATCCTCTAGGCCACAAGTGGCTATAATGTTTCTTACATCAGTAGCATTCGCATTAGCTATCATGGCCGTCCTGTATCCATCTTTTCTCATGGTCTCTAGTGCCTCGAAAACACCCTCGATGACATCTGCGGTAATAGCCTGCCCGCAACTATTGTGAACAACGGTTTCTTCAGCGACCAAAGTGTCTCCTAAGTCAAAGCATATAGCTTCAATCATGACCGCCTTCTTCCTATCTCCCTTGTCTCCTGGAGTAGCTCCAGCTCAGCCATATCCTTTAGTCCCCCCCCCGGACTACTTTGTTATAAACCTGCCGTGTCAGCTCGGCGGTCTTTTGCCAGGAGAACTTCTTTGACTGCTCCAGCCCCTTTCTTACCATGTTGTCCCTCAATCTATCATCGGTTAAGACCCGCCTCATTGCCTGAACCAAGCTAGAGGTATCATAGGGATTGACCATAATGCCAGCTTCACCCACGACCTCGGGTAGAGAAGAGGTGTTAGCAG
>CAZMUW010000086.1:0-6453 GCA_964569645.1 uncultured Desulfobacteraceae bacterium
TTCCTTTAACTTTAGGCACTTTAGGCACTTTAAACTTTAGGCACTTAACTTGATATGAACTGGTGGAGCATTGGCCTTATTAGGTGATCATTTCCAGTTTGTTAATGCTTCTTTGTTCTTGACGGCATGATTTTGTCGGAAGTAATATGGCACCCTGACTTTACAAGTTACATAGAAAGGCATAAGTGGCCAGGATCTCAAGATCAAGGAGACCTTCAGCATGACAAGACAAGGAATACTCTCAATAGGGGGGACAGATAAGGCAAAGGGATTGATTAATGTTATCCTGGGCGAGGAAAAGGCTGATCTGGCTATTATCGATGCAACTATCCTGAATATATATACCGGTGAATTGTTAGACAATTATTCGGTAGCCAGTAAGGGAGAATGGATTGCCTATGTGGGGGATGACCCAGGAGATACGATTGGACCGGATACTACAATAATTGATGGCAAAGGCAAGACCATCATCCCAGGCCTTATTGACGGCCATGCCCATCTAATCTGGTTCTACAATGTGAGCGAGTTCCTTAGATATGCCATGGTTGGCGGCACAACAACTATTATCACTGAGACCATGGAGAGCTTCCCGGTAATGGGTTATGAGGGCGTAGTCGATTTTCTGGCCTCTCTTCGCGATCAGCCTGTCAAGATCTTTGCTACCGCACCTGCTATGAGCTCCATAAGTAAAAGAGCACGGGGTATCTCAAAGGAGACACTAAGGGAACTCCTTGTAAGAGATGATATTGTAGGGCTGGGTGAGTCTTACTGGCAGGCGGTTATGCAGGAGCCAGAAGAGTTTCTTCCAATCTTCAAGGAAACCCTTCGCTTCGGAAAAAGATTGGAGGGGCATTCTGCAGGAGCAAAAGGGAAGAAACTTATGGCGTATATAGCCCCTGGTATATCCTCTTGCCATGAGCCGATAAATGCCGAAGAGGTCTTGGAGCGGTTGAGGCTGGGTATGTATGTCATGGTAAGGGAGGGAAGTGTAAGAAGAGATCTTGCCCTTATATCCAGGATAAAGGATGCTGGGGTTGACTTGAGGAGGGTCATCCTGGTTACTGATGGCATAGGGCCAGGAGATTTGCTTGAGAAGGGATACATGGAATTTGTTGTCCAGAAGGCCATCGATTGTGGTTTTGATCCGGTAGATGCCATCCAGATGGCCACCATAAACGTTGCAGAGTATTTTTCCCTGGATGGCATAATTGGTGGGATTGCCCCTGGGAAATATGCGGATATGCTTATTATCCCCAACCCCGGAATCATCAAGGCAGAATACGTAATAAGCAGAGGAAAAATCATTGCCAGGGAAGGAAGTCTTCTGGTACCTCCAGAAAAACATGCCTTTTCCGAGGCTAGCCTGAATAGCATTCACCTTTTAAGGGAGCTTGAACCGTCCGATTTTTCTATACCAGTCAAGAAAAACTCCTCCCATGTCGATGTCAGGGTAATAGATCAGGTTACGGATCTGGTGACCAAAGAGCTCATAATTCCCCTCCCTGTTATTGAGGGTGAGATCAGATCAGATGTAAGCAGGGACATACTAAAGGTAGCAGCCATTGACAGAGGGTATTCTCCGGGAAAGATCTTTGTCGGGCTTATCAGGGGATTCTGCTTAAGCACTGGGGCAATTGCATGCAGTGCAGCCTGGGATACGTCGGATATCATTGTTGTAGGTGAAAATGATGAGGATATGGCAGGTGCTGTTAACCGGATTTATGCTTTACAGGGAGGGGCTGTTGTCTATGCCAGGGGGAAGATCCTGGCAGAAATTCCCTTGCCGGTATTTGGCATCATTGCTGATATGCCAATTGAGATGCTCGCAAGAAGGATGGAAGAGATAACAAGAGCTATAAAGGATCTTGGTTCCCCTTCTGACAATCCCTTGCTGACCCTGAATACGCTGACAGGTGCAGCCATACCTTTTTTGAGAGTCTGTGAAGAAGGGCTTGTTAATCTAAAAGATGGAAAAACCTTAGGTCTGATTGTAGATTGAGGTGTAGTGGGCCGTGCCCTATTTATCAATTCATGCCCCACAGGGCAAAATAACGGAGGATTCATTTCTGCGATGGGGTAAAGTTACAATTGATATTGCGCAAAGTCCGGGGGTAGATAATATTACTATTCATCCTAACAATGTGAAAGGACAAAAGATCTATTATCAAGAAAAGACATTGCGATATATCAAAGGACTTAGAGGGGATAGTCACAAGGCTTTTAAACTGCAATGAAGATCTTGTACACTTCAGATATCCATACAGATCCCAACCATCTTGATCGCCTGCTTGCTGCTGGAAGGCATCTCCAGGTAGATGCCGTGATCATTGGCGGAGACTTGATCCCGGTCTGGGAGTGGACACTTTCCGCATCTATCGAAACTCAAAGAAGGTGGATACGTGATGTACTGTTTCCACGTCTGGCAATTTTTTTCCGAAAATCTCCCAGTACATCTTTCTTCCTTGATTTTGGAAATGATGATCTCATGGCCAATAGACCGTTGCTTGAAGAGAGGGCTGGCAAATATTTCACCCTCATCAACAGGCAAATAGTGGCGCTAAATGCCAATTTGGCCCTGGTAGGTTATATGTTTGTTCGTCCAACTCCATTCAAACTCAAGGATTGGGAAAAGGTGGACTGTGCTCACCGAACCGGCCTCGAGGACGATGCCCTGGAAAGTGGAGTAAGAACGGAAACTGGAGTAGAGGGTCCTTACAGGTTGAAATTGTCAGATGGAACTATGGAAGACGACCTTGCCCAGCTAACCGAATTGCTTGAAAAGCCCGCGTGGCAAGAACGAGATTTTCTTTTTGTCTCTCACTGTCCTCCTGTCAATTCAGCACTGGATATTCTTTCTGATGGTCGGCATGTGGGTAGCCTGGCAATAAGGCATTTTATTGAACATTGGGGATCTAATGGCAGGTTGAGAGCGTCCTTTCACGGACACATCCATGAGTCGCCCTGGATGTCAAAACGGGTATGTGATCGGATAACGGGCGTGCCATGCTTCAATGCAGGCCAAGAGGCAGGACAATTGAGGGCCTTATTCTTCAATGCCAGAGACATTGAAAACTCAACACATCTGGTTAAGGTCGGGAATGGCGAGCAATTGTATAAAATATCGATCTCTGAATTATCAATACATCCCTAAAGTCTTAACTTTCGATCTCTCCTTTGGTCTTTTTGTAGTCTAACCTAGAGAAAGCCAGGGGCAGGCTGCTTGCCTTTCGTCCCAGCGAGGCATGCATAACCATCTCACCAACGGGCAAACCCATAAATGACGGCCAAAGGAGGAAATGGATGAAAGCCGCTTGAAAAACTTGACAAAGCGTAGGCAGCAAAGAAGCCTAAGGCCAAAGTTATTCCCGGATGCCGTAACCCCATCAATGAAGGCCAAGTCTCAGATATCAAATTGGTAAGACGGCTGAGAAGGGGAAAACGATGATGGAATTGTAGTTCATAATGGCTACGACTTTGTTGATGAAAGGAATTTGAGCCCATCGCTATTTGAGACTTGCCTATTAAGGCATTTGTATGTGCAGTGTGGGTGATTTTGACTCCAGGTTTCCCAATGTGTCAAATTTTTGACTCCTGATAAGGTCACTTAAAGCATAGTTAAGCCTGTTGTCTATTAGGTGTGTCGGAAGGATAGAATGGAATCTTGGGTCTGAGTTGAATTTTTTTTATTGAAGCGTGGCCCTGCATCGAATGTATCTGGCCTTAATGATTTTGCCCTTCGGGCACCAAATGAATCGTCCATCTTCTTTAAAGTCATTTCCTTGGCGGTTACCAGAAGATAAAATGCTGGAAATTCGGTCCAGGCCCCAGTATTCACGTACCTGATACCATTAAAAACCCTATCCTCAGGGTAGTGAGTATGGCCACAGGTGACCGCCTCATATCCATTTTCCATGGCACAATTAACCGCGTTCATCATTACATTTTTGCGGAGGACCTTGTAGAAGGTCTCCCATTTCTTGGCATATTTGGCCACGTGGACTGGTCTCGCCCCCAACTTTACCCTCAAATCGTGCATCAGCTTGAAGGCCTTTAAAAATGCTTGGTTCCTGGGCATGATCTCATCAAAATCGTCCCCATGGGCGATTAAGAGTCTATGTTCTATGGTGTGGAGACGCTTAAAATGTATTCTCCCAAACCCTCTTGGGATATAGCCATTGTCATGATTGCCTTGTACCCAGACAACCCTCTGGCGGTAAGAGACCTGCCCAATAAGCTTCAGGATTCGCTGGTGCAGTGGCCCCAATTTCGCATAAGGGTTGTCGATGATATCGCCATTCAAGATAAGTTCATGATCTTCAGAAATACTTCCAAGAAAGCGCTCAAAGTCCTGATATAAGAAGTATCGGGATCCTATATGCAAATCGCTGACAATGATCGCGTTCACTTTATGTAAGGATGATGGATTCAATCGATGAAAGAGTTGCTCGTCTTAATATATCCTTGTTTAGCCCAAATTTTTCTACTGAAGGATCCTTTGTTACAGTCTTCAGGTCTTTTTTCAGTTGCTTCATCCATTTCTTCCCTTGGTTTTTATTTATTATGGGTATCCACCCTATCTTTCAGCTCCTTGCCGCATTTGAAGAACGGCAGCTTCTTGGGCTTCACCTCGATGGGTTCGCCTGTTTTAGGGTTTCTGGCACTGTATCCCTTGTACTCCTTGACGAAAAAAGAGCACAATCCACGGATTTCCACCCTGTCATTATTTGCAAGGGTATTAGATATCTGATCAAAAAATACTTTTACAACCTCCTTGGCCTTGCTTCTTGTAAGCCCTGCGTCGTTGCTTAGAGCCTCAATTAGTTCTGTCTTGGTCATAGCTCTGCCCCTTGAATGGTGATTGGATCATATTTATAAGCGGTTTCATGGAAAATGTCAAGGAATTTTGACCGTTTACCATGAAAATTGTTGCACAGGCTTAGAAATAGGCTAAAATGACTCTGCCCATTTAAAATGGCGCCTTTTCCCTGTAGTATCGATGATACTCAAAAACTTTTTTGATATAATAATGCGTGGCTTTGAAGGGCGGGACACCCTGATACTCCCTGACTTTTCTGCTCCCTGCATTGTAGGCTGCAAGGGCCAGCTTGATATCTCCGTTAAATTGATTCAGGAGGTTTTTAAAGTGCCTGACACCGGCGTTGATATTCTGCTCCGGATTAAAGCTATCTCTTACACCCAGTGCTTTGGCAGCCTTAGGCATCAACTGCATAAGCCCCTTTGCACCCCTTTTGGAAATCGCTTTGGGGTTGTAACTGGACTCTGCCATAATGATAGCCTTGATGAGGGCTGAATCAACCTGATAGCGATTTGCAGCTTGAATGATAATCGGGTGAAACAAACGTTCCGCTCTTTTGCCTTTAACCGATGATGAGTCTTTTTCCGGGGTAATAGCGGGATGCTCCGCTCGCAAAGATGGGGGAATCTTGACGCTGGTTGATTCATCCAGCATCCTCCCTAATTTGGCGTCGGGTTTGGGTTGCATCTGTCCGGCCCGAGTGCTCTCGGAATTGATTGCCTGTTTAAAGGCCATGGGTTTTACTACCACCCGCTCGATGTGCTTCTGGTCGGCGTAAAGGTGGGGAACAAACAAAACTAGAATCATTGCAGCGATGAATATCCAGCGGACCAGATCCACTGAAGATAGCTTTATGGGCAACGCCTGGTTCATATTTGATCTCCTTTTTAAGATGGCTTTAACTGAATCCATTAATGAGTAGTTGAACAGTCAAGACCTTTATGGGTACAAACAAATACTAAATTTCTGAAAAAATCAAGGAGGATTTTGGGGGGTAAGAAATGGGTATAAAAGATACCCTTTTGTTAAAAGGCCCGAAGTACCTTTTCCAGGCTATTCCTCATCCATATCGGACTCTAAATGAGCCCTCGGCTTTATGCCTGAATTCCTTTAATTCAGTTTTTTTCGTATATTTTTCCGACATGATACCCTGGGAATCGGACATTAACGAAAGATGTCCCGCTTTACTAAATGCCTTAACCCTGTTAGAATGCCCCGATTGCTCCGTTAAATATGCTGGCAAAAAAGGGATGTCATATCTAAAGCATGAACTTAGTTCGCTTCGCTCACAATTGGGATGTTGGCCTGCCCTGGCGCGAGTTGTCTGGGATACAATGCTGTCGTTGCAATACTTGGGGAGCCGAAGTCATAAAATCCAGCCCTTGCAAGCCAGGTCTGGGCCAGGGGTCTGGGCCAGGGAACAATGGAACGCTGGAACAATGGGTGAACTTGTCCTCCTTCACCCTGTGAACTTGTCCTGAACAAGGTGAAGGAGGACAAGTTCACAGGGTGAAGGAGGGAAACTGGGGCAGAGGTCTATTGGCAAAACTCTATTGACAAGGAAGTTAATAATAGCAGCTTCTAATTGAACGTCTCGGAAATTCTACAACTTATTGAAATTAGGTGGATTTTTTGAG